>CACMAQ010000001.1:0-107782 GCA_902611715.1 uncultured Pelagibacteraceae bacterium
TATAGAAATTGAATTGCTTTTCAAAAATGATGCAATTATAAAGCTCGAAACTGAAATAATAAGATGCAAGTTAGAAGATCAGGGTGAACCCTGGAATATTGAAAAAATAGAGAATGACAAAAATAATTAATTCTGTAGATCAAAATTTTGAGAATGATTTTAATAATCTTCTCACTATGAACAGATCAAGTGACTCGGACGTTACTCAGACTGTGGCAGCGATCATTGACGATATTAGAAAAAACGGAGATGAAGCGCTTTTGAAATATACTCATCAATTTGATAAAAATAGCCTTGATATTAACAACATACTGCTTGAAGAAGATGAAATTGAAAGGCAATCACGTGACGTACCGAGTGATCTTTGTGATGCGCTTAAAGTATCAATGGATCGTGTTCGCACTTATCATGAAAAGCAATTACCGAATGATTTAGTTTATGAAGACAATCTTAACTCAAAGTTAGGATATGTTTGGCGTCCAGTTGAGTCAGTGGGTGTTTATGTCCCAGGTGGTACTGCAAGTTATCCAAGTACAGTAATTATGAACACAATACCAGCGGTTGTAGCCGGTGTTGAAGATATCACCATGGTTACACCAATGACTAATACCGCTATAAGTTCTTCAGTGTTATATGCCGCAAAAATTTGTGGAATAAAAAAAATATACTGTATAGGAGGTGCCCAGGCTGTTGCTGCTCTGGCATATGGAACCAAGACCATAAAATCTGTTAATAAAATTGTTGGACCAGGCAATATTTATGTTGCTGAAGCAAAAAGACAAGTTTCAGGTTTCATAGGCATCGATATGTTTGCCGGCCCATCAGAGGTAGTCATTATTGCTGATGAAAAAAATGATCCAAAAATTGTTGCAGCCGACCTCATTGCTCAAGCTGAACATGACCAAAGCGCACAAAGTATACTTTTAACAACTGATCAGAAATTAGGAGATGCTGTAAATAAAGAAGTTGAGAACCAGATAGATTCCCTTCCTCGAAAGGATATAGCGGCTTCAAGCTGGGAAAATAATGGAAAGATAATTATCACTCAAAATCTTGAAGAAGCTGTTTTATTATCTAATAAATTAGCACCAGAACACCTGGAATTATTAGTTGATAATCCGGAAGATATTCTTAAAAGAATAAAAAATGCTGGAGCAGTTTTTATGGGCCGTAACACACCTGAGGCACTTGGAGACTATTTAGCAGGTCCAAGCCATGTACTTCCCACTTCTAGAAGTGCTAAATTTTCTTCTGGACTATCTGTTTTTGATTTTCTCAAAAAAATATCACTTGTTGAATTTTCAAAAGAAGGTATTGAACAAGTTGGAGATAGTGCTATTAAAATCGCAGATAATGAAGGTCTTGACGGGCATTCAAGATCAATAGAATATAGGCTTACAAAAAAATAATTTATGTCAAAAGAAGAAATACTAGAGTTCAAGGGTAAGGTTACAGATTTACTTCCCAACGCAATGTTTAAAGTAGAGTTAGAAAATGGCCATGAAGTATTAGCACATACAGCAGGAAGAATGAGAAAAAATAGAATCAGAGTACTTGCCGGGGATGAGGTTCTTGTTCAGGTTACACCTTACGATCTAACCAAAGGCAGAATAATATTTCGATATAAGTAGTTTGAGATTATTTTGAAGCTAATTCTAGGCAGCGCATCTCCACGAAGACTTGAGTTATTGGCAAAACTTAACATTAATCCAAGTGAGATAGTTTCCCCAAATATAGATGAGTCCATTAAAAGTAATGAGCTACCTCTTCAATATTGTAAACGTATAGCACATGAGAAACTAAAACATTTTCAAAATAAGCATAAAGACTCAGTAATTTTAACTGCTGATACGATTGCCTATACTGGTAGAAAACTCATAGATAAAACAGATGACGAAAATATTGCTTATAAAAACTTACTTCGACTATCGGGAAAAAGACATAGAGTCAGCACTTCCATTTGTATAAGAAATCTAGAAAATAGAATATTTAAAAAAACCGTTACGACAGTTGTTAGTTTTAAAGTATTAAGCGTTCAAGATATAGAAGATTATATGAAAACTAATGACTGGCAAGGTGTTGCAGGGTCATATAAAATTCAAGGGATGGCAGAGTCTTTTATCAAATCCCTAAATGGATCTTACTCAAATGTAGTCGGTTTACCCTTATTTGAAGTCAAAAATCTCCTTATTTCAGCTGGATATAAATGATTGAATTAATTTTTATTTATAATGCAAAAAGTGGTATCGGAAATGCCTTTATAGATTGGGCGCATAAAATAATATCACCAAAAACTTATGACTGCAACTTATGCTCAATTACATACAATAATTTAGGTAAAGAAATAAAGTGGAAAGAATTTCTTAATAAGATAAATGCACATAGCCGATTCTACTATATTGATCATCTAAAAGAACTTGATTTTGTTGATGATAAAACAGAGCTACCATGTGTTTTTATTAATGAGAAGGATGAATTTAAATTAATAATTAATTCCCATGAGATGAATGCATTTGATAATGTTGACCAATTAATCAGTAGATTAAAGGTTTTTCTGGATTAACTGTATTCAGAATATTTTCTTTGCACGAATTAATGTTATAGAATAAAAGACTAGGATCACTAATTAAATGGCTCGATAGCTCAGTTGGTAGAGCAAAGGACTGAAAATCCTTGTGTCGGTGGTTCAATTCCACCTCGAGCCACCACTTATGCAGCTGTAGCTCAGTTGGTTAGAGCGCCTGGTTGTGGTTCAGGAGGTCGGTAGTTCGAATCTACCCAGCTGTACCAGTAATTACTTTTTTTACAGGTAAAGTTAATACAATCAGAAACATAATTATCATCACAAACCCAAAAGCTAAGTAGAGTAGACCAAATTCACCCGTTAAATCATAGCTTCTCGAAATCATGATCAGTGCAATAGGACCAACTGTAAATGATACAATAAATTTAATACCATAGACTAGGCTTTGATATTTTTCAGGTGAAAATTTTGCAAGTAATAAATTTTCTGCAGGCAGTATACTTGAATTAAAAGCAACGATTGCAAGACTTATTGCAATTAACCAGTAATTTGAAAGACTAACAATTAAGAGCAAGAGGAGTCCTTGGCCAACTATTCCAATTGAATAAATCAGCTTTTCAGAATATTTATCTGTTAAAATACCTCCAACATAATTCATTAAACCACTTACAATATATATCGCGGCAACTATGTAGCCGATATCTGAAGTAGATAAATCAAGACTATCAGTAAGTCTGATATCAATTGCCTTTGGAAGACTTGTCTGAAGAATTTGATAAACAAAGCTCAAACATGTAATACTTAACAGCATAATAATTGCAATTTTTAGCATCTGATTTTTTTCAGGATTATCTTTAAATTGCTCTGAAGATATATTCTTTAATGATATTTTTCCTGATTTAAGATGATAGGTTAGACTTAGTCCAACTACTAATGAGATCAATCCGGGCAGCATAAAGGCAGCTTGCCAATTAAATTGTTCAATTAATACACCCGCAAAAAAGGCACCTAATCCAATACCTACTCCCCCAAAAATATTATTAAAGCCAAGCGCTTTACCAGTTTCCTTTGAAGTGTTAACAACCCATGAAATTCCAGCGGGGTGATAGATAGCGCAAAACAATCCAAGCAATGATAAACTGATAAATAAAGAAACTTTATTTCCGCTCAAGCCACATAATAATGAACTAATTCCCAAGCCAATGAACATAATTGCAATCATTCCAGAACGACTCCATCTGTCACTGATCCATCCAGCAGGAAGGGCTCCCAAACCCACAAGTAAAGATCCTAAAAACCAAAGATTTAGTAATTCATTGTAGCTAAGCTTCCAGTCGTCTTCAATTGCTAGAACTATAACAAAATAGAATGCAGCAAACATATGCATTAGTAAGTGACCTAAGGCGGCATACGTGACTGTTAATTTGCTATCATTTTCCATAACTACTTTCGATAAAAATAGTGCAATTATTATAAACTTTAAGAAAAATTTAAAATTATTTGACTTTTATTAATAAATAAGGCATTTCAGCTTCATGTTTAAATTTAAACATCATCACTATCATATCTAAGTTCGCTGAAAAAAACAATCAGCGGGCAATAACCCCTTTTTATATTAAATAAATACACTTTGTAGTATCTTACTTACAGTGGGAGTAAAATGAGTAAAATTAAAAATAATCCAAAGGCAATTTTGCCGAAGGGTTTTAAAGACAGTGACATTGAAATTTTAAATCTTAGAAAAAAAGTTTCTAAGATAATAGAGAAGGAATGTCTAAAGTATGGATTTATTGAATTAGATACATCCACAATTGAATATACTGAGAGCATTGGAAAGTTTCTTCCTGATGTAGACAGGCCTAGTGGAGGTGTATTTTCATTTCAAGACGATGATGAGAAATGGCTATCACTGAGATATGACTTAACGGCCCCCTTAGCAAGATACGTAGCTCAAAATGATCAAGACCTCGTTAAGCCATTTAAACGTTATCAATCAGGACTAGTTTGGAGAAATGAAAAACCAGGACCAGGTAGATACAGAGAATTTTTTCAGTTTGATGCTGACGTGGTGGGAGTTGACTCAACACTAATTGATGCAGAGCTGTGTGTAATGGTATGTGATATTTTAATTGACCTTGGCCTAAATACTTCACAATTTGAAATAAAATTTTCAAATAGGGAAATTTGGACAGAACTTTTTTCGAACTTAGATGTTAAAGAGGACGATTTGCCAAAAATTCTTAGAGCAGTAGATAAAAAAGATCGATTAGGTATAGAGGGCATTAATGAGTTGCTTCAAAAAGGAAGAAAAGATGTATCTGGTGACTTTATGGAGGGTGTGGGCTTAAGCGAGACAGATGCTGATAAAATTATTTCTTTTATAACCAATTCAAACCAATCAAACGCCCAGATGGAAGAATTCAACTCCTATATAAAAAATTTCCCAGATTATCCAATTCGTTTTGACTCATCAGTTGTTCGCGGTCTCGACTATTACACTGGAATGATTTTTGAAGCAGAGCTTCTTGTTGATATTAAAAATGAGAAAGGTGAAAAAATTGTATTTGGATCAGTTGCTGGCGGTGGAAGATATGACAGACTTATTTCAAGATTTGGGAAAGAGAATGTTCCAGCTACTGGTATATCTATAGGTGTTGATAGATTAATTGTGGCGTTAAATCAATTAGACCTTTTAGATAATAAGAAAAATCCATTAGTGGTAATTGCAAATTTAGATAATCAAAATATGCCGGATTATATTTCAATGGCTAAAGAAATTAGAAATGAAGGTATTGCATGTGAAATATCATTTGGATCTAAAAACCTCGGAAAGCAATTAAAGTATTGCGATCGCAAAGGTGCAGATCTTGTGATCATTGCTGGTGATGAAGAATTAAAAAAGGGTGAAATATCAATTAAGGATTTAAATAAAGGTAAAGAGGTTTCAAAAGATATTGTCGATAGAGACAAATGGAAAGAGGCAAAAGCTGGACAACAAACAATTAATCGCTCTGACCTGATGACAGCATTAAATGAAATTTTGAATTAAAATAAATGTCACTTCAAGAATTAAATATCAATCTAAAGAATTATTTTATTAATTCTGGTTTTAATTATATTGAACTTCCATTGCTGTTTGATGCGGATATATTTTTTGAAACTTCAGGTGAAGAAATTAGAAGAAAGATGTATTCGTTTACTGATACTTCAGGAAAAGAAAAATGTTTGAGACCAGACATGACTGTACCTACATGTCAAAATTTTATTGCAAGTAATAGTAAATCCAGTGAGTCAAAGTTATGTTACAGCGGTCCTGTATTCAGATCATCCAATGAGTTATTAAATAATTCCATTGAATTAAATCAGTCAGGTATTGAGATCATTTTTTCTGAAAAAAATTTAAATAATACAAATGAGATGGATGCGTACATTTTAAAGATAGCTGAAGATACAATGTGTCAATTAAATATTGATAACTATAAAATTAAAATTGGTAGCATTAAATTATTTAATCAGTTTATCAACAAATTAGAGCTGCCAATTAGATGGAAACAGAGATTAGTAAGACATTTTTTTAGAAGAAAATATTTCGGGAGTTTACTTGATAGATTAGGTGAAGGTGTAGGGTATGATAATGAAAAAAAGCATAGCATGCTTCAAGAGAAATTTAATATAGATGACGTATCTGACAAAGGCTTGACAGATTTAATTAATAAACAAAATGTTCGAGGTTTAGGTGCTCGAACTGTTGAGGAAATTGTTAATCGATTTCAATTAAAAAGCCTAAATGTAATAAGTCAGAAAGATGGAAAAAAAATTGTTGATTTAATTAATAATTTTTTAAAATTAAGTTGTAACCTTTCGGAATTTCCATCACTACTTCGCGAATTTACTAAATCAAATAATGTTTCTTCATTTGAGAGTGAAGTAGAGGAAATGGAGAATTTTGTGAATGCTGTATCAGAAAAAAATAATATAGAAAAATATTATTTTGATAATGACTTTGGTCATTCAATTGAATTTTATGACGGCATGATGTTTGAAATTTATAATCCTGATAATCAAAGTGAATTAATCAGTGGAGGGCGGTATGATAAATTGCTTATAGATTTAGGTTCTAAATCGAACTTATCAGCAGTAGGATTTGCAACTAATAATAACAATATAATTGAGCTGATTTAGGAATGAATATACAAAATAAACTTCGGATTGCATTGCCAAGTAAAGGTAGATTGAGAACAGACATGGAGTCTTTGTTTGAAGAAAAAAAAATAATTTTTAGTAATCTTGAAAATGATAGAGAGTATATTGCAGCAATAGAGGGTCTTGATAATGCAATTGTTTATTTCTTAAGTGCTAAAGAAATTACAAATCGACTTGATGAAGGATCCATTCATGTTGGTTTAACTGGTGACGATTTAGTACAAGAAAAAATAACTAATTATAACCAGAAGGTTTCAAAAAAACTTAAGTTAAATTTTGGTAAAGCAAATTTAGTTGTTGCTATACCAGAAATATGGATTGACGTAATGACAATGGCCGACTTAGAAGAAATCTGCCATTTGCACAGAACCAAATTCTCTAAAAGACTTAGAGTTGCAACAAAGTATAAGAATTTAACAAATGAATATTTTTCAAATTGTGGGGTTGTTGATTATAGGACTGTAGAAAGTGATGGATCAACCGAGAGCGCTCCATTCAATGGCTTTGCAGAAATAATTACTGACATCACATCATCAGGAGAAACATTAAGAGCTAATAATCTAAGAGTACTTGATGATGGACTTATACTAGAGTCGTCTGCAAACATTTTTACTTCAAATGTAGCTGAGTGGAATAAAAATTTAGAAAATACACTCAATTATTTTATAGATAGGATTTCATAAAAAAACCCGGCTAGGCCGGGTTTTTTTAGATTAGCTTTAATGAGCTCAACTTACATCATGCCGCCCATGCCACCCATTCCACCCATGTCAGGCATTGCAGGAGCCGCTGCAGCTTTGTCTTCAGGTGCATCAGCTACCATTGCTTCGGTAGTGATTAAAACACCAGCTATCGATGCTGCATTTTGTAAGCTAGTTCTTACAACTTTAGTAGGGTCGATAATTCCTGCTTTAAACATGTCCACAAACTTATCGGTTTGCGCATCATAACCTTCTGAAGCAGATTTACCTTCCTTAATTTTTCCAACAATTACCGAACCATCAACACCAGCGTTATTTGCAATAGTTCTAATTGGTGTTTCTAAAGCACGACGCACAATATCAACGCCTGCTTTTTGGTCGGCATTTGCTGTTTTAACTTTATCAAGAGCACTTGCAGCTTTTATCAATGCAAGTCCACCACCGGCTACGATACCTTCTTCAACAGCAGCTCTGGTTGCATTTAATGCATCGTCAACTCTGTCTTTTCTCTCTTTAACTTCAACCTCAGTCGCACCGCCAACTTTGATGACAGCTACACCGCCAGCAAGTTTAGCTAGTCGCTCTTGAAGTTTTTCTCTGTCATAATCAGAAGTAGTTTCTTCAATTTGTTTTCTGATCTGAGAGCATCTGCCTTGAATGTCAGCTTTTGTACCAGCACCGTTAACAATTGTTGTATTTTCCTTGTCAATGCTAATTCTTTTTGCAGTGCCAAGGTCATTAACAGTTACATTTTCTAATTTAATTCCAAGGTCTTCAGAGATGACTTGACCGCCAGTTAAAATTGAAATGTCTTCCATCATTGCTTTTCTTCTATCACCGAAACCAGGTGCTTTAACAGCAGCAATCTTCAAGCCTCCTCTCAATTTATTAACAACTAATGTAGCTAGAGCTTCGCCCTCTACATCCTCTGCAATAATTAAAAGTGGTCTTCCTGCTTGCACTACCGCTTCTAGAAGAGGAAGCATTGGTTGTAAATTTGTTAGTTTTTTCTCATGCAAGAGAATATATGCATTTTCTAAATCAGCAGTCATTTTTTCCGCATTAGTTACGAAGTATGGAGATAGATAACCTCTATCAAACTGCATACCTTCAACGACATCTAATTCAGTTTCTAAACCTTTTGCTTCTTCAACAGTAATGACGCCTTCGTTACCAACTTTGTCCATTGCTTTAGCAATCATATCTCCGACCTCTGCTTCGCCATTTGCTGAAATAGAGCCAACCTGAGCAACTTCCGCGCTTGTTTTAACTTTTTTAGAGGAGTCTTTAATTGCATCGCTTGCAGCTTCAATTGCAGAATCAACACCTCTTCTTAAATCCATAGGATTCATACCAGCGGCAACAAATTTTAAACCTTCAGTGACAATTGCTCTTGTAAGTACGGTTGCAGTTGTTGTACCATCACCTGCAACATCATTGGTTTTACTTGCAGCTTCTCGTACCATTTGAGCACCCATATTTTCAAACTTGTCTTTGAGCTCAACTTCTTTAGCAACAGAAACACCGTCCTTTGTACTTTTCGGTGCACCAAAAGATTTGTCCATAACTACGTTTCTACCTTTTGGGCCTAAAGTAACAGCCACTGCATCTGCTAATACATTGACACCTTTGAGCATTTTATTTCTAGCCTCTGTGCCAAAATGAATATCTTTACCCGCCATTTTTTTTCTCCTTAGTTAATATTTATTTTTTCTTTTTTGATTTAGATTTTGTATCTATAACGCCCATGATGTCAGACTCTTTCATAATACAGAGTTCTTCACCATCAACCTTTACTTCTGTTCCAGACCACTTACCAAAAAGAACGATATCGCCAACCTTTAGATCAAGCGGTGTTACTTTACCATCTTCACTTTTAGTTCCATTTCCGACGGCTACAATTTGGCCCTCTTGAGGTTTTTCCTGAGCAGTATCTGGTATGATAATACCGCCTGCTGTTTTCTCTTCAGTATCCAGTCTTCTAACGAGTACACGATCGTGTAAAGGTCTAAAATTCATGTCTTAATCTCCTAAATATGTTTGCACAAAGCTTAATTACCTAGGCATATAGTGATCTAGGGCAAGTGTGTCAAGGGGTGGAAAATATTTCAATTTTATTGGAATCAGCTAAAAAACGAGTATTTTCAATAATTTTCTATTGTTCTGACTCACCGCCATCAATTACGATGTTTTGACCAGTCATAAAAGATCCAGCTTCAGATGCCAAATATACTGCAGCGCCTGCAATTTCGTCAGGCATTCCTATCCTTTTTAAGGCTGCTTTGGCAGTCATAGATTTTAAAATACTCTCATTCTCCCATAAAGCTCTTGCAAAATCAGTTTTTATTAAACCAGGTGAGATGCAATTTGCACGAATATTATCTCTTCCATATTCCACTGATATATTTCTTGCCAACTGGGAATCCGCAGCTTTTGATATAGCATAAGCACCCAACATGCTGTTGCCGCGCAAACCTGCGATCGAGGAAATAATTATAATTGAACCATTTTTCATTTTGATCATATCTGGGAGCACCTCATTACAGAGCCAAAAATTACTTTGCACGTTTGACTTCATTATTTTTTCAAACGCCTCGTCAGGTATATTATTTGATGGTCCAAAATATGGATTGATTGCAGCATTACATACAAGAGTGGAAATATTGCCACAGAAGTCTAACGATTTTTTGTAAAGATTTTTTAATTGCTCTTTGTCCGAAATATTACATGAAATTGCCGTTGCATGTCCCTCTCCAAATGTATCATTTATCTCTTTAGCGACTGCTTCACATGCATCAAGCTTTCGACTTGTGATAATGACTTTTGCACCATGCTCTGCCATTCTGTAGGCTATAGCTTTGCCTATTCCTCTCGAAGATCCTGTGATTATAGCATTTTTATCTTTTAAGTTAAAAAGTGTCATTTAATTAAATATCATAATAATTTATAAGAAGATTATTAATTTATGGGATAATTTCAATATAATTATGGAAATTAAAAAAATCGTAAGCGCTACTGAATTTTCACTTTCTTATAGAATCATACTTTGTGATCTTTGGGGCGTTATTCATAATGGTGTTGAAGTATTCTCTGATGCAAAATCCTATCTTGAAGTAATGAAAGAACATAATATTGATGTTTATTTGATTTCTAATGCTCCGAGACCTGAGGCAGTAGTAAGAAATGGATTAATAAATAAACTTAATCTTAATCCTGAATTATTTAAAAAAATTTATACTTCAGGCGATACAGGTACAGAGTACATAAATTCTAAAGTTCATGGCCAATCATATTATCATCTGGGACCAGAAAAAGATTATGACTTGTTAGAAAATATAAATATTCAAAAAACTAATGACATAGAGTCCTCAGAATTTGTTGTCTGCACAGGCTTATATAATGACAACGATGAACGCCCAGAGGACTATAAAAATATTTTTGAGGATTTTCTTAAACAAAATTTAGAAATAGTATGTGTTAATCCAGATGAAATAGTCTACCGAGGTCAGGCACGCATATATTGTGCAGGTGCTCTTGGAAAATATTACGAAAAACTAGGAGGTAAAGTAACTTACTACGGAAAACCTTATCCAGAAATATATGATTTTGCAATGAATGATTTATTGTCCAAAGATACAACAATTAAAAAAGAAATATTAGCTATAGGCGATAGCCTTAAAACAGATTGCTTAGGGGCACACAAATCGGATTTAGATTTTTTATTTATAAAAAATGGTATTCATAAAACTGAAATTGCAAATGATGACGATTTAGTGAGAATATCAAAAGCTAATTTACCTGAAACTTGCGAAACTCTAATATATACTGAATTTTTAAATTAATTAAAAAATGAAAGTTTTTAAAAGTTTAAATAGAATAACATTAAATTATACAAAGAATTCTGTATTAATTATTGGAAATCTTGATGGAGTTCATAAAGGGCACCAATCAATAATTAATTCGGCAAAAAAAATTGCAAATAAACAAAAAACAAAAATAGGTGTGTTACTTTTTGATCCGCATCCACGGAAATATTTTAACAAAAATATTAAAAGTTTCTTATTAACAGAGTTAAACGAACGTCTCGAAATCTTAAAATCTTACGGTATCGATTATGCAATAATTATAAAATTTAATAAAAGAATATCCTCTATGACACCTAATGACTTTTGTAAAAGAATATTACTTAGAGGAATATCAATGAAATATATTTTAGTTGGTAAAAATTTTAAGTTTGGTAATAAACGATCAGGCGACTATAAGTTTCTTCTGAATTTTGGAAAAAAAAATCAATTTTACGTAAACCCAGTGAAATTATTAAAAACGCCAAATCATCTTTTTAATAAAACAAAGATGAAAATATATTCGTCTACAAATATTAGAAAACTTATTTCAAGTGGCAATGTAAAATTGGCAAAAAATTTTTTGGGAAACAATTTTAGTATAACGTCAAAAGTTATAAAAGGAGATCAACGAGGTAGAAAAATTGGCGTTCCAACTGCTAATCTAAATATAAATGAATACGTGGCACCAAAATATGGAGTATATGCTATTGAAGCTTCATTCCTTAAAAATTCAAAGAAAAGAACTCTTAAAGGAATTGCGAATTTTGGTATCAGACCAACATTTCATAAGAATTCTGAAATTTTGGAAGTTCATCTATTTAGATTTAAATTGAATATTTATAATTCTTTGCTAAAAGTCGACTTTGTTGAATTTATAAGGCATGAAAAGAAATTTTCAGGAGTAGAAGCCTTAAAAAAACAACTAAAATCAGATATATCTAAAGCACAAAAAATTCTAAATTAAGTAAAATGAACACTAAAAATGATAAAATAGATTTTAGTGAAACTCTATTTTTACCAAAGACATCCTTTGCGATGCGTGCTGGCCTACCGGAGCAAGAGCCAAAAATTCTAGATGACTGGTCAAAGGATAATATTTATAAAAAATTAAGGGAAAAATCAAAAAGTAGAAAAAAATTCGTATTACATGATGGCCCCCCTTACGCCAATGGTCATTTACACATGGGGCACGCCCTGAATAAAATACTAAAAGACTTTGTTGTAAGATCACAACAAATGCTTGGAAATGATAGCTCTTACATTCCTGGCTGGGATTGTCATGGCTTGCCAATTGAGTGGAAAATAGAAGAGCAATATAGAGAACAGGGAAAGAATAAAGATGATGTCGATATTATAAAATTTAGAAAAGAATGTAGAGAATTTGCTGAAAAATGGATTGATATACAAAGAGAAGAATTTATTCGCTTAGGAATAAATGGAGATTGGTACTCTCCCTATACTACAATGTCATATGAGGCAGAGTCTATAATTGTAAGAGAATTTTTTAAGTTTCTTGAGAACGAAAGTTTATATCGTGGGTCAAAGCCTGTTATGTGGTCAACCGTTGAAAAGACTGCATTAGCTGAAGCTGAGATTGAATATAAAGAACATAAATCAACAACTATCTGCGTAAAGTTCCCAGTAAAAGAGAGTTCAGATACAAATTGTCAAGATGCATCCGTAATTATATGGACAACAACTCCATGGACAATTCCAGGAAACAGAGCAATTGCTTACAGTAAATCAATAACGTATTCAATGTTTGAAGTAGTAAGTTTAAAAGAACACAGTACTTTACAAGTTGGAGATAAAATTATAATTGCAGATGAACTTTTAGATAATGTAAAAGTTCAATGCAAAATTAGAGAATTAAAAAAAATATCAGAAGTAAAAAACTTAGACAAAATTATTTGTAATCACCCTTTAAAAAAATCTGGTTATGATTTTGAGGTAAGAATTTTTGATGCTGATTTTGTTACTTTGGAGCAAGGCACGGGTTTCGTTCATATAGCACCTGGCCATGGAGCTGATGACTATAATTTGGGTATTACAAATGGTATCGAAGTTCCTGATACAGTAGATGAGAATGGTGAATACTTTCCCCACGTACCATTATTTAATGGTAAAAAGATTTTTAATGAAGATGGATCAGATGCTGATGCAAACGTAGCAGTTATCATTGAGCTAAAAAAGCATGAAAATTTAGCAGGCAAGGGTTCATTGCGTCATAGCTACCCTCATTCATGGAGATCAAAAGCTCCTGTCATCTTTAGAAATACTCCACAATGGTTCATTAGTATGGAAAAAAATCAATTGAGAGAAAAAGCGTTGAACGAAATTGAAAAGGTTAAATGGTATCCAAAACAGGGAAAAAATAGAATTTATTCAATGATTGAAGAAAGACCTGATTGGGTAGTGTCAAGACAACGGGCATGGGGCGTACCTTTATCTATCTTTTACAATATTAAAACAGGAAAGCCGCTGGTTGATAAAGAAATAAATGAAAAAATTATTAAACTTTATGAAAAAGAAGGGTCAGATGCGTGGTTTAAATATTCAAAAGAAGAATTATTAGGTTCAAATTATAATCCGGAAGAATATAAAAAAGTTAATGATATTTTAGATGTATGGTTTGACTCAGGCTGTACACATGCATTTGTTTTAGATGGAAAAAATGATCAAATCTGGCCGGCATCTATTTATCTTGAAGGAACAGATCAACACAGAGGTTGGTTCCATTCATCACTTTTAGAATCTTGTGGCACAAGAGGTGTTGCGCCTTATGAGTCTGTTTTAACTCATGGATTTATACTTCATGAAGATGGCCTAAAGATGAGTAAATCATCATCCAATACTGTCTCGCCAGCAGAGGTCATTGAAAAATCAGGCGCTGACATACTAAGGCTCTGGGTAGCAAGCAGTGATTACTCTGAGGATTTAAAGATCGGGCCTGAAATCATAAAAAGCAACATTGATAGCTATAGAAGACTTCGCAATACACTTCGTTTTATTTTAGGTAATTTATCTGATTTTGATCAAGACGAGAAAGTATCTGTGGATGAACTTGATGAATTAGATTTATATATTTTGTCAGAATTAGAGAGTTTAAAAAAAGAAGTTATCTCAAACTATAAAATATTTGAGTATCAAAAAGTTTTTTCTGCGATATTTAATTTTTGTACAAACGACTTATCATCTTTCTATTTTGATGTAAGAAAAGATACTCTTTATTGTGATTCAAAAAATAATAAAGTAAGAAAATCTACTCGCACTGTTCTAGATATTTTATTTCATGATTTATTAAGTTTGCTTGCACCAATACTCTGTTTTACCACTGAAGAAGCCTGGCAAAGTCGGTTTGGATTTGAAAACAGCATACATGAAAAAGATTTTCCAAAATTAAATGATACTTTAATAAATAAAAATTTATCAACTAAATGGGCAGTTTATAAAAAATTAAGAAAGGTTATTAACGGAGCAATCGAAGTGAAGAGAAAAGAAAAAGTTCTTGGATCCAGCCTTGAAGCCTCTGTTAAACTTTACATATCTAAAGATGAAATCGAAAAGATTGACCAAAAAGTATTAGAAAATATTTCAATTATTAGTGAATTAGAAATTGTAAATGAAAAGCCCTCAAGTGACAGCTTTATATCTGAACTAGATAAAAACATCGGAGTGTATGTAAGTAAAACCGATGGTGAAAAATGTGAGCGCTGTTGGAAATATTTTTCTAATTTAAAAGGTAACGTTTGCTATAGATGTCAAGAAGTGCTTAGTAAATGATACAAACCATTGGAAGATTTATATTTTTAATACTAGTTATTTTTGCAGCTGATCAACTCTCAAAGTTTTATGTAATCAATGTTTATAACATTGATGTATCAAATCTCAGTTCACAATATTTAACATCAATAAATAAATATCTTAATTTTCACTTGATATGGAATAAGGGCTTTGCATTTGGAATATTTCAAAATGAAATTTCGATGGTTAATTATATTTATATGTTTGTTATGGCGATAATTGCTATAGCAGTATTTTTTTATGCAATAAGTATTAATAAAAAAATTTATTATTATGGATTTAGTTTAATTATAGGAGGAGCGTTGGGTAACCTGCTCGACAGATATCAATATTCTGCCGTATTAGACTTTATAGATTTACATTATAACAATTATCATTGGTATGTATTCAATATAGCTGATATAAGTATCACGCTTGGCTGTATTTTGATTATTTTACTTGAGTTGTTCTCAAAAAAAGAAAATGATAAAACCGTTAAAAATGATACGTAACTATTTAATTATATTTTTTTTATTAATTTTTGCTGCTTGTACTAACAATACAGTCAGAGATTACACATCATTAAAGCAAAAAGCACTAGAGATACCTCCTGATTTTGAACTAACCCCACCAGCTGTTGGCGAAGAGGAAGTAGAGGAGGCCGCGCCTACAGGTGAGTCAGCTGAAGATATTCAAGATATCATTACACAAGACTCATCCACCAGCGTGCCTAGTAATGCTGATACATCATCCTTAGACGAATTTATTGATAATAATTTTGGAAACGAGGATCAAAATATAAATAATTCAACTTTACCTGAGGATCCTATTAATGAGGTAATTGAAGATTCACTTGTTGAAAGTAATGAATTAGACGTTGTAACAAATGACGATAGCATTTTAGATACAACTGATAATATTGGTTTGAGCGAGGAAGAGTTTTTGGAAGGAATATCAAACACAGACGAAATTACAACACTTCCTGAAGAAGATCAGCTTAAGCCAGAAATAATTGATGAAACAATGTATGATGATGCTCCTAGTTTTGATGAAAACGAAGATTTGAATGATCTTCTTAACAGGGTGGATGACTTACTTAACTCATATCAAAATTAATTATTCTATAAATGTTTAAGTTTTTTAGAGATCCAAAATGGTTTTTATGGGCATACATCGGTTCAGCTATTATCTTATCATCTCTGTGGGTTCAGGTTCAAATTGATGTAAAAATTAATGAATGGTTTGGTGAGTTTTACGACATGATACAGGAAGCATTGTCTGCTCCTTACGCCATTACAATTGAAGAATATTGGGCAAGTTTATTATCCTTTATAACACTAGCGGGAATGTATGTAGCAGTTGCAGTCCTTGTAAGTTATTTTACTAATCACTTTTTATTTAGATGGAGAACTGCCATGGTTGAGTGGTATCATTCTGTCTATGATAAGGCGCGTAAGATTGAGGGTGCATCACAAAGAGTTCAAGAGGATACCATAAAGTTTTCAAGAATTATGGAGTCTCTTGGTACAAGTTTGATTGAAGCTTTAATGATCCTGGTAGAATTTATGCCAATACTGTTTGGCTTGAGTATTGGAATTCCAATATTTTTCTTTGGTGAATGGGAGTATGGTCTAGTCGTTGGTGCATTATTATGGTCTATAGGAGGAACATTATTTTTAATTGGACTTGGTTTAATTTTAAGGCTTGTTGGTATTGAATACGATTTACAAAAACAAGAAGCGGCATACAGAAAAATGTTAGTAATTGCTGAAGATGATGAAACAGTAAGACCAAAAACCCTTGAGGAATTATTTGATGATGTAAGGCAAATTCATTTTTTAAGTTATATAAGATATTTATATTTCGATATTGGTCGTATTGCATTTTTACAGGCAAATGTTTTATCAGCTTATGTATTTTTAGCCCCTGCAATTGTTGCCGGGGTAGTTACTCTTGGTGTAATGCAGCAAATAATCAGGGCATTTGGTAGAGTTGAGGGGTCAATGCAATATCTTCTTAAAGCCTGGCCAACAATTATTGAACTCGCAAGTGTTTATAAAAGATTGAGAGAGTTTGAAAGGCAAATAGATCAAGCAACCGTAACAGCTGGTCAGGAAGTGCGATGATGAATTATCCATTTCTTGATTTTGATAAGCTTGAAAACTCATATTCCGAATCGTTAGGGATACTGGATCAAAGCTTTAATAAAATTTTAGTAGTCGGTATAGGTGGCTCTTCTCAGGGATCAAAAGCAATTAATCATTTTTTAAATGAAAAACGTGTTCAATATGTTGATCATTTAAATTCTGTTAAGATTAATGAATTGTTAGACAATACTCAACTAGATGAGACTGGTTTCATTTTCGTATCAAAATCAGGACAAACATCTGAAACGTTAACCATATTTGAATATATGATCAAAAAACTAGATGGGAATATTGATTTTTCAAAAAATTTCTATTCGTTTACAGAAAATGCGTCTTCTCCACTAAGAGACTTGTCTATACAAAAGTCAATAAAAACTATTGAACTAAGCAACGAAATAGGAGGCAGATTTTCAATTTTTAGTAATAATAGCCTTATCCCCAGTTTTTACTTTAATAAAGATCTGTGCACTGAGTTTTTAAATGGAGGAAGAAAAGCATTAGAAGATAAAGACCAAATAAAGAATATGGCTGAGGAAGATTTTAAAAGAATAAAAAATGGAAAGAATATATTTGCTTATTTAATTTATGGTGATGAGCTTATTGAAATTGGTAATTGGCGAAAACAATTATATGCGGAGTCATTGGGTAAAAAGGCCAAAGGTCTTCTACCTGTAGTATCTGAAATGCCAAAAGACCAGCACAGTCTCTTACAATTATATCTAGATGGACCCAAAAATATTTTTTTTGAAATTATGGGTATGGAATACTCAAAAATGAATATGATTAATATCACACTTTCAAATCATCTTGATGCCATGAGTAAATCGTTATCAAAGATAAATGAGAATACTAGTAAACATATTTTTAAAGATAAAGATATGAGTAAGATCGGCCATTTTTTTGGAACAGAAATGTTAAGGGTTATCTATCTTGCTCAATTATTAGAAGTTGACCCCTTTACTCAAGATGCAGTTGATATTCAAAAGGGTTATTTAAATTAATTTAAAAAAACTAAATTTAGAATTACCTAATTCTTTTTCACGTAAAAGTATTATTTCTGAGAGTTCGATGTGTTTAGATTTTTTTTCCTCCTCTAAGATGATTATACTGTCTTTTTCTAATAAGTTTTTTTTAATAATATTTTTAATTGCTCTGAGTCCAAGATTTTTCCCATACGGTGGATCTATATAAGCAAGATTGAACTTTGTAGCTTCAGAATACTCTTCAAATGAACAAGCATTTTCAGATATAACAGCTATCTTTTCTAAATACCCCAGCTTGTTTGCGCTTTTATAAATTATATCTATCATTTGTTGATTGTTCTCTACCACGGTTGCGTGTTTAGCACCACGTGACAAAGCTTCAAAGCTAAATGAACCAGTGCCAGCGAAAAGATCAATTACTTTTGCTTCTTCAAGACTAAAGTTAACTTTTACCAATTCTTTTCCATGCGTTAAAAGATTAAAAATGGTTTCCCTATTTTTGTCTGAAAGTGGTCTTACATCTTTACTTTTAAAGCTAAATATTGAATGACCTTTTCTTTCTCCGCTAATAATTCTCATTTTAAGTAACTTTTTTTATTTCCCCTTTTTTCAAACTTCCAAGCTTAAATTCCCCATAAGTTATTCTAATTAATCTTGTGACTGTAATATTCAAAGAATCAAAAATATTTCTAATTTCTTTATTTTTACCTTCAGTTAGTGTCATTTTTATCCATGAGTAAGTATTTGTTTTGCTAATGAATGATGCTTTAATAGGTTTATATTTAACTTTTTTATACGTATAACCCCTTAATAATGTATTAATAAATTTATTATCAATAAAGCCTTGTATTTTTACCTTATAAACCCTTTCAAAATTATTTTTGGGTAATTCCATCTTTCTTTTAAAGCTACCGCTGTTAGTCAATAGTAATAGCCCCTCTGAATTGTAATCAAGTCGTCCAATTGAAATTAAATTATGATTTTGTTTAGGTATATATTCATAAATAGTTTTGCGATTTTTTGGATCTGATTTTGTTACCAAGCATCCTCTTGGTTTGTTGAAAATATATATATCATTTAATTGCTGATCAGATTTTAGGTTAATAGGTTTATTGTCTATTTTTACAATACTGTTGATACTTATTTGAATTCCTTGTTTTGTCACCAATTCGTTATCAACAACAACTCTTTGCTCATCGATAAGTTTATCTATTTCTCTTCTCGAAAAGTTAGTTGACTGTGCTAATAATTTATTAATTCTTACTAATTTTTGTTGTCTCAAAGTAGGCATGAATTAGGATTGCTTATATTAATTAAATATTTATGACACAAAATAAATTCATGGCAATGGCAATTGAGGAGGCAAAAAAAGGCTTAAAAATTGGAGAAATACCAATTGGATGCGTTATCACTAACAAGGAAGATAAAGTTTTAGCCCGGTCCCATAATTCAGTGGTTAGCAGAAAAGACCCGGTAGGTCATGCTGAACTAAACGCTATAAAAGAGGCGTGTGAAATGATTAACTCTGATAGATTGGTCGATTGTAATATTTACGTGACTTTAGAGCCATGTATTATGTGTGCCAGCGCTATATCAAAAGCTAAGCTTAAGAGGTTGTATTATGGTGCAGATGATTTAAAATATGGTTCGATAAATGGTAACTTAAATTTTTTTATATCAAAAAATTGCAATCATTTGCCAGAAATTTATGATAATATTTCAAAAACTGACTGTGAAAACTTAATAAATAATTTTTTTAAAGGTAAAAGATAATGAACATATCGCCAAAAGCAAAAGAAACTACGGATAGATTGAATAATTTTATGGATAAGCATGTTTATCCAAACAACGAAACATATCATAGTCAGATCGAAAATTTTGGAGCTGACAGATGGCAGGTGGTGCCAGTGATTGAAGATCTTAAAAAGGAAGCAAAAAAAGAAGACCTTTGGAATTTATTTTTACCTGAAAGTGACTATGGTCATGGCCTTACAAACGCAGAGTATGCGCCAATGTGTGAAATCATGGGGAGAGCAATGTGGTCTGCGGAAGTTTTCAATTGTTCTGCTCCTGATACCGGTAATATGGAAGTTTTAGTTCGATATGGAACAGATGAACAAAAAGAAAAGTACTTAAAGCCATTATTAGAAGGTGAGATACGCTCTGCTTTTGCCATGACAGAGCCTGCAGTCGCCTCATCAGATGCAACAAATATTGAAAGTGAAATAAAAAAAGAAGGAAATCAATATGTCCTTAATGGAACAAAATGGTGGACTTCTGGTGCAATGGATCCAAGGTGCCAATTTTTTATCTTCATGGGAAAAACTGACCCAGATAATCCTGACAGACATAAGCAACAATCCATGATACTGGTTGATAAGGACACACCGGGTATCAAAATAAAGAGACATTTGCCTGTTTTTGGTTTTGACGACGCCCCTCATGGACATGCTGAGGTTGAATTTAAAGACGTCAAAGTTCCTCCAGAAAATATGCTTTTAGGCGAAGGCAGAGGATTTGAAATTGCACAGGGTAGGCTGGGACCTGGACGAATTCACCATTGTATGAGAACTATTGGCCTTGCTGAAGTTGCACTTGAAGCTATGTGTAAAAGACTAATGAGCAGAAAGGCTTTTGGCAAAGAAGTGGTAAGGCACTCTGTTTGGCAAGAGAGAATTGCTGATGCTAGAATTAATATTGAGATGACTAGACTACTAACATTAAAAGCCGCAACTATGATGGATGAAGTAGGAAATAAAGTTGCAAAAAATGAAATAGCCATGATTAAAGTAGCTGCACCAAATATGGCATTAAAAATTATTGATGACGCAATTCAAGCGTTTGGAGGAGCTGGAGTAACAACAGACCCACACCTAGCACAAGCTTACGCAGGAATGAGAACTCTGCGATTAGCGGATGGGCCAGACGAAGTGCATAGACTTTCTATTGCAAGAAATGAATTAAAAAAATACTTATAATTTTGATAAAAAAGAAGAAAACTTATCAGAAAGATCATTACGGAAGATATGTTAAGTCACACGAATTTGATCGCTATTGGGATGAGTACCACAATCTGGAAGATATTTCGATGAAAGAGTCAATAAGACAGAGGAAAGAGCGAGAAAAAAATATAAAAAACTCTAAATAGTTTTATCCAAAAACCCTATTAATTTTCTTACCTCTTCTATGCTATTGTAATGAACCATAGAGACTCTAACTACCCCATCATTTGGCTCAATGCCCAAACCCTGCAAACATCTCCAGGCATAAAATTCACCATTTCTAATGCCAATATTATTTCTTCCAGCCTCCTGGGCTACATGCAATGAGCTTTTATCTTTAACAGTGAATGATACAGTTGGCATACGATCACATCTAGCATGTGTTTGTTTGCCAATCATTCTTATATTTTTTTTTGTTTTGAGGAAATCAATCAGTTCTTTCATTAATACCTCTTCATGTTTGGAAACCAATTCAAAAACTTTTTTACCTTTGCGATGAAGATCTAAATTATTTTCGCCAAAATGATGATCATATAAAGTTTCGTAGTAGTCAGTTATACCTGACAAACATCCAAGTTCCTCATGATTAGGACCACCTGGATTAAGAGTATATGGAACACTTCCTTCCAAAAATTCATGATTAAGATTTTTTGTTTCAAGTAATAAATCTCTCTTACCATATAATAGCGCCAAATGTGGTCCATAAGTTTTATATAGGCTAAAACCATAGAAATCTATATCGAGTTCTTTTAAATCCACAATATCATGTGCCATGTAAGCTACACCGTCTCCAACAACTTTGATATTATTCTGATGCGCCAATGTAATAATATCTTTTAGATTATTAATTGATGCAACAACATTAGATGTATGACAGACACAGATAAATTTTGTTTTCTCTGTTATGAGATTTTTTAATTCATCCAATTCTAGTTCAGCAGAGTCAGGGTTAAACTTCCATTCATTTATTTTGATACCGTGTTCTGATAATTTTCTCCATGCACCAATATTTGCTTCATGATCTTGATTTGTGACTATGATTTCATCCCCATCGTTAAGCCACGATCTCACAGCATTAGATAGTAAAAACATATTCATCGTTGTAGATGGTCCAATCATAAATTCATCATTATTGATATTTAGGAGTTCAGCAATTTTGCTTATGCTATTATCCATTTCGTTACCTGCTTCAATCGACGGACCAAAGTCGCCATACGGTTGTACTTTTTTAGTCGTCATAAAATCATTTAACTTTTCAATAACCTGTTTTGGCACATATGTGCCACCAGCATTCTCAAAAAATGCAAAGTTTGAAGTTTTAGAGTTTTGAAAAACAGGGAATTGTTCTCTTACAAAATTTATATCTAGCTCTGTCATATTAATTATTTTGCTGCCTCTTCCACAATATTCCATCCTAATTTTCCTAATATTGGAACAAAGCTCTCATAGTTTTTAGCCTCTGAACTTGAGGCTGTCCCATCTCTAACTCTACCAACAATTCCTTGCGCAATTCCAGCAAGGCGGAAAATGTTATATGCCATATAAAAATCCCAGTTTTCAATTTTACTTCTGCCTGTTTTTTTGTAATACATTTCAGCGTACTCATGTTCAGACGGAATATTAAGCTCTTCTAAGTTTGATCCCATCATTCCAAGACCCTTTGCTGCAGCAGGCAGTCGCCATGACATCATGTGATAAGTAAAATCTGCTATAGGATTGCCGAGTGTAGATAGCTCCCAATCCAGTATGGCCATAACTTTATTATTTTGTTTATCAAATATCATATTATCAAGACGAAAGTCTCCATGTACAATTGTAGTTTCATTATCTTCAGGAATATTTATTGGCAACCATTCTATTAAATTATCTATTTCATTGATTTTTTGTGTTTCAGAGTCTTTATACTGTTTGGTCCAACGATGGATTTGTCTTGCCATGTAATTTTCGTGTTTTCCATAATCACCTAGCCCAATTTTTTGAAAATCAACGTTATGAAGTTTTGCAATCGTATCATTCATGGATAAGTAAATTTCACGGCGTTGATTGTTATCTGAGTCTGGCAATAAAAGTTCCCAATATATGTTTCCATCAACATGATCCATTAAAAAAAATTGTGTTCCAATGACGTTTTCATCTTCACAAAAACAATAAGTTTCAGGAACTGGCACACCAGTCTTGCCAAGTGCAGTAATGACTTTATATTCTCTATCTACCGCATGTGCAGATTTTAGTAATTTACCAGGAGGTTTACGCCTTAATACATAGTTTTTTGTTTTGTCCTCAATCAAATAAGTAGGATTGGATTGCCCGCCTTTAAATTGCTTTATACTTACAATATCAAACTTACTTCCAATTATTTTTTTTAAGTAATCATTCAGATTATCACTATTAAAAACTAACTTTTCATCAACTTCCTTAGTACCAGAAAATATTTCGTCACGTGTAGTCATTTAATTGCCTTTTTTCCTATATCTCTTCTGTAATAACCATCCGGCCAATCCAGCTGACCGATGTAAGTATAAATCGTATTAAGAGCATCTCTTAGATTTTTATTTTTTGCTGTTACGGAAAGAACTCTACCTCCGTTAGCTAGAAGGTTATTTCCATCATGTTTTGTTCCTGCGTGGAATACTTGAAATAGATCATTACTCTCAAAATTTTCATAGCCAATAATTTTTGTATTTTTTTTATAGTCGCCTGGATAACCTTTTGCCGCTACAACCACTGTAGCACTATTATCATCTTCCCATTCCAATTTAGTTTTACTTAGACTGCCTTCCAAGCAATTAAGAATTAATTTAATTAAATCATTTTTCATTCTAAGCATTAATACCTGACACTCTGGATCGCCAAATCTAATATTATATTCAACCAATCGGGCATAACCATTTTTAATCATTAATCCAGCATAGAGAATACCTTTATAAGGATGTCCATTTTTTTTTAGGGCATTTAGAGTGGGTGTAATAATTTCCCTGTCTACTTGTTCTTTTATTTTAGGTGTAAAAATAGGCGCAGGTGAATATGCCCCCATTCCTCCAGTGTTAGGTCCTGTATCATTTTCGCCTATTCTTTTATGATCTTGGGCACTTTCTAGTGAAACAAAATCTTCACCATCACAACAAACAAAATAACTCGCTTCTTCACCATCCATAAATTCTTCAATGACTACATCCATATTTGCTCCAAACTTCTCATTAAAAATGTCATTTATTGCTTGTTCTGCCATTTTCTTTGTGTCCGCAACAGTAACGCCTTTCCCAGCCGCAAGACCATCAGCTTTTATTACAATAGGTAAAGGCTGTGCATTTAAATGGTTTATAGCTTCTTCTTTATTATCAAATCGAGCATAATCAGCTGTTGGTATGCTATTTTGTTTACAAAGATCTTTCATAAAGCCTTTAGACCCTTCTAACTGCGATGCATACTTATCAGGTCCAAAGATTTTTATTTCTGTCTCTTTAAAAAAATCAACAATCCCTGCAACCAATGGCACTTCAGGGCCGACAATGACTAATTCTATCATTTTACTTTTACAGAAGTCGTATATTTTCTCAAAATCTGTTTGATCAATTTCTTCGCATTCAGCAAGTTGACTTATTCCATAGTTTCCAGGTATTGCATAAATAGATGAAACCAGAGAGCTCTTAGATATTAAATAACATAAAGCATGCTCACGAGCCCCACTGCCAATCACTAAAATTTTCATAAAGTATATTTTTGATTTTCTTGTTATATTAGCACATTAATATTTAAATTAAATGGTAAGAGAGAACATCAAAGAGTATACAGTTACTGAAATTTCAGCCTCAATTAAAGAGACCCTTGAGGATAACTTTGGCTATGTGAAAGTACGTGGAGAAGTATCTGGTTTAAGTAAGCCAGCCTCAGGCCATGTATACCTTAACCTTAAAGATGAAAATGCAATTATAAAAGCGATTGCATGGAGAAGCACTGTTGCAAAACTAAGCTTTATGCCAGATGAAGGCCTTGAAGTAATTTGCTCTGGGAGACTTACAACTGGGTATTCTGATAGATACCCTGGAAGATCGGATTATTCTATTATTATAGATTCAATTATACCAGCGGGAGAGGGTGCATTAATGGCATTGCTTGAACAAAGAAAGAAGAAATTAATGTCAGAAGGTATTTTTGATCAAGATCACAAAAAGCCTCTTCCGTTATATCCTGAAACAATTGGTATTATTACTTCACCTACAGGAGCGGTTATAAAAGATATTATTCATAGACTTGAAGATAGATTTCCCTGCGATGTTATTCTTTGGCCAGTTCCAGTACAAGGAGATGATGCTGCGCATTTAATAGCAGATGCTTTAAATGGATTTAACAATTCTCTAAAAGATAGCGAAATTAAAGTTCCAGACTTAATTATTGTAGCCCGAGGTGGAGGGAGCGTTGAAGATCTCTGGGCATTTAATGAGGAAATTGTTGTAAGAGCTGTATTCGCTAGTGAAATACCTGTTTTGTCAGCTGTTGGACATGAAACAGATACGACACTTATTGATTTCGTGTCCGATCTCAGAGCGCCAACTCCTACAGCAGCAGCAGAGTTGTGTACACCCAATAAAGATGAGCTTCTAATCAATTTAAAAGACCTTCAAAAAGACCTTCGAGATTCAATTAATAGTAATTTAGAAAATAAATTAAGTTCATTTAAAAATATAAGTGATAAATTGCCAGTCTCCTTAAAATTATTTATAAAAAGTCTGTTATCAGAATTTAAAGAAATTACTCAGTCACTTAACTATCGTATTTTAGAGGAACAAGTAAATAATTTTCAACAAAAACTGATTTCAAAATTTGATAAATTAAATAGTTCTACAAACTTATTTTTAGAAAATATGCGTAATCAAATTAATTATAATGAAAAGTTATTAGAAAGTATGAGCTATAAGTCAGTTTTAAATCGAGGGTACTCTGTTACAAAAAACTTAAAAAATAAAGTTATAAAGTCAAAAAAAGATATAGAACACGATACAAATATAATTATTGAAACAAGCTTTGCAAAAATTTCTGCTGAAGTGAAGGAAATTAAAGATGAATAATTTTGGGACAAAAGCTGAAATTGTTCTTAATCATGGTCATTTTCAAGTTAAGACACCCGGTGATTTTGTGGAATGTTCAATAACGGGAAAAAAAATTACACTCGAAAATCTTAAATATTGGAACGTAGAACTTCAAGAAGTCTATGCGTCACCTGAAGTGGCACTAAACAGATATAAAGAGCTTAATGGTCTTAGTGAATAGGGTTTTTCTTCTTTTCTTTTATTTGAACGTATGCGCGTTTTCATCTGAACTTTCTAAAAGTTTTCCACAAGGAAGTCTTGTTATAGGTCAAAACAATGAAGCAAATGAAATATTTGTTGATGGAGAACCAATTAAAATAAGTCATGATGGATACTATGTTTTCCCAATATCTCGAGAGCAGATAGAACCAATAAATGTTACATACAGTAACAGTGATGGTATTTTCTTAATCCACCAAATATCTATCGAAGAACAAGATTATGATATTCAAAGAATTAATGGTCTACCTGAACAGATGGTTACACCTCTTGATGATGAAATCATAAAGCGAATTATTGCTGAAAATGAAGTAATAAAAGAAGCGAAGAAATTAGATATGGATTTGACTTATTTTAAGGAAGAATTTATTCAACCAACTAATGGAATTATCAGTGGAGTTTTTGGCAGCCAAAGAATTCTTAATGGTAAAGCAAAAAGCCCTCATAGAGGTATTGATATTGCTGCTGATGAAGGATCACCTGTATTGTCTTGTAATGAAGGAATAGTCATTCATGCTGAAAGTGATTTATATTATACCGGAGGCACAATAATCATTGATCATGGTCATGGAGTAAAATCTATCTATGCCCACTTGTCTTCTGTAAATGTTGCAGTGAATCAAAAAGTTAGCAAAAAAGATATAATAGGCAAAGTAGGATCAACAGGTAGGTCAACTGGACCACATCTACATTGGGGCGTGATGGTTTTTAATACTTATGTTGATCCACTATTGTTATTGGAAAATTAAATAAAATCAGTCCAGTTTCCACCTATTATGAAACCAAAAATATTGTTCCGGGTATTTCTTAATCATACTTTCATAATAAGCAATAATTATCTCCGATATTTTCTCTACGTTATCTGAAGTATCTTTATAATCGCTGGCATGTATTGATTGATGGATTTCAAATTCAAATTTTCCATCATTTTTTCTTATAGGCCATCCTAAAAATATTTTACACCCAGATTTTAGGGCAAGTTGTGCGGGTAAAGATGAAAACTTCATTCTCTTTCCAAAGAAATTAAGGTTAATACCTGACGATAACTGAAGATCAGCTAACAGAGCAATTGACTCACCATTTTTAAAATTATTAAGTAATTGTTTTGTACCTATTCTGTTTTTACTCAAACATCTAAGACTATATTTGTCTCTAAGATTCTTTAAAACAAAATTAATTAGAGGATTGTTAGGCTCTCTAACAATCGCAGATGTTCGATGCATCGTTTTTCTTATGGACATTCCTGGTATTTCCCAATTTGAATTATGGGCAGATATGATGATTGATCTTTCGCTACCCGAGAAGGCTTCTCTGTAAAGATCATTTTCAATTACATTAATTTTATTTTTTAATATTTTTTTGAGATGTGAATATTCAGCTATTGTATACCCTAAATTTTCCCATACTTTTTTTGCTTTAGTATTAATCCATTTTTCATCTTGATCCTTAAAAGCAATTCTTAAATTTTTTTTTACTAATTTATTAATTGAAAATAAAGGGCCTAAGCTTGTTGTTATGCTTACCCCTAGTTTTCTAGCAATAGAAAGAGGTAGTAATTTAAATAAAAGATAGAGAAAAACAAATAGAATAAATTCGGAAGGATATCGAATATATCTTTTTAGAAAAATCTTCATAAGAGTTAGTTAACCAGTTTATGCATAAATTTATCCATGTTGCGTAATTTTACCTTCACTTTTAAACATTCAATTCCATCCCTTTTTTCTTTTGGAATTCTAACAAAATCTTTTTCAGTCGTAATAAGTGAAAGATTATTATCTGACGCTATTTTTGTAAGTTTGTTAAGATCATTTTCTGAAAAAAAATGATGATCTGGAAATTCAACTGTTTTAAGTACAGTGCAATTATTATCGATAAGAGTATCAAAGAAGCTTTGATTGTTTCCAATACCGCTAAAAGCTAAGTATTTTTTATTTTTGTTGACATATAATGGTCTTATCGAAGCAGTAAGGGTATCAATATTTATATTTTTATACATACTTTTTATTTTTGTTTTATCATCGCCAACAATAATTAAAAATTGGGCTTTTTTTAACGCGGGCTTAATTAGTTCTCTTAATGGTCCTGCTGGCAAACACAATCCGTTTCCAAAACCACGTTCCCCGTTTACCATCAAAATGTTTTTGTCTTTAAATAGAGACTTATCTTGGAAACCATCATCAAGTAAAATAAAATCAGGATTAATATCATCTAAAATTTTTTTCACAGCTAACCTCCGGTTCGTTGAAATATAAGTAGGTACATGATTTGAATAGAGAATTGCCTCATCACCCACTTGGATCGCTGATTCATCTGGTGATACTTTTTTAAAAATAGTTTTTTTACCACCATATCCTTTTAACAATACACAAATATTTTTGTTATTAATTTTGAAATGATTAATAATTTCTAAAAGAGTTGAGGTCTTTCCTGTGCCGCCTAAGTTTATATTACCTATACATATGATTGGAATATCAATTTTGTGTTCAGTTTTGAATATTCTGATTAAATAAAAAATTAATAAATATAGTAAAGATATTGGAGTAAGTACGTACGAGACCAATCTATAAAAAATTTGATTGGAATACCATATATTCAATATTATTTTTTCCATGCGCAACTATAAATATTGGTAAATAACGTCCAGCACTTTGTATACTGTATCATCACCCTCTTTTTTTAGTCTATTTATATTAATATCCTTATTAATAGACTTTGGGTCAGCTAATGCTTCTTTAATGTAATGCTCTAGCTGGCGCTCATTTTCTACTTGTTGAGTAAATTTTAATTGATTAAGAACGTCGTACACATCAATGAAATTCTGGATATTTTTACCATGATATATTTTTTTACCTAAATAAGCAGCTTCTATGGGATTTTGTCCACCATGTGGTACTAAACTGCCACCAATAAAAACGATATTTGCTAAACTATAAAATATGTTCAATTCTCCTATTGTATCAGCAAGATATAAATATGTTCGATCATTGATTTTTTCTTTCTTTGATCTGATAGTTAAGCCAAGTCCTTTAGATGATGAAAAAAATGATTTTCTAGTTACGTGTCTGGGTACAATAATTGTTAGAAGGTCTTTTACGGTTTTTTTTAAATTAAGAGTAATGTTTTTAATTATTTCTTCCTCTCCAGGATGTGTACTGGCTGCAAGAAATATTTTACGTTTCTTTGTAAGGGATCTCAGTTTTTTTAGTTCATCTGAAATAATCTCATCAGGTTTATAAGCAAATTTAAGATTTCCTGTATTAATAGTATTTTTAATACCTAACTTCTCATAAAAAAAAGCACTATCACTGTTTTGAGTACAGCATGCAGTAATATTAGAAAATAGATTTTTTGATGATCCACTAAGCATTGACCATCTCTTAAAACTTTTAATTGTCATTCTTCCATTTACAATTAGAGAACATACATTTCTTTTTTTAAGCTCAGTTAGAAAGTTAGGCCAAATTTCAGACTCGACAAATACAGCCAAAGAGGGGTTCCAGTGATTTAGAAACTTATGTATATAAGATGGAACATCAAATGGAATAAATTGATGAATAATTTTTTTTGATAACTTATCTTTGAGGATATTTGCAGAAGTAAGTGTCCCGGTAGTAAGAATTATTTGATCAATGGATTTATCAGAGTTTAATTTTTTTAGTAAAGGTAATATTGATAAACTTTCACCAATACTAGCGGCATGAAACCATATGACTTTTCCGTCTTTTCTATCAATATCACTTATTCCATATCTTTCTGTTACCCTTAATCTATCTTCTTTACCCTTATAAATTCTGATAAGAACATAAAAAGCAATAAATGGTCTAATGAGTGTCGTAATTAACCTATAACTATAATAAGGTAGCATTATTAATTATTTTTGTTTGCTCTTTTAGTTAAATTTTCCATTTTACTTTCTAGTTTATTCTTAGTCTGATTAATACTTTTTTCATCTTTTATAGCTGGAATTGCTTCACCCCAGATTATAGTGATTTGATTAAATGGTTTTGGTATAATAAATTTATCCCAGGTATTCAGTACCCATTTTTTTTTAAAACCTATTCCTACAGGAAGTATCGATGAATTACTCAGACGGGAGATGCTCAGGACGCCGTCGCTGACCTTGTGGCGTGGTCCTTTAGGGCCGTCGGGCGAGATTCCAATTGAAATACCGTTTTTAAGAGATTTTATCATTTGGCGCGCTGATGTAAGCCCGCCTTTATTCTTAGTTTTACCAAATTTATGGGTAGATCCTCTAATAGACTTAAATCCAAGTTTTGATATTAATCTAGCGATTATATCGCCGTCTCTGTGTTTAGAGATTAATACTTTTATTTCAAATTCACTTTGCCATGTAAGAGGGCAAAATAATAGTTGATCATGCCAAAATGCATAAATGAAAGATTCATTTTTTTTAAATAACCTATCAATATTTTTTCTATTCTTTAAATTAATCGTAGATGTCTTGTAAACAAATAATACGTACATTGATCCTAGCAAGGATATTAATAATTGGATTAATTTAAATCCAGCAATGTATTTTACCATTAGCTTTTAAAATTCACGCTCATATAATTTTTTATAAACGCCATCTTTATTTAATAATTCCTCATGAGTACCAGTTTCTACAACCTTACCTGAGTCTAAAACAATTATTTGATCTGAATTTATAATCGTACTAAGTCTATGAGCGATTACGAGAGTAGTTCTATCCTTCATGAGAATACTTATCGCTTTTTGTACAAGATGCTCAGACTCTGTATCAAGACTTGAAGTAGCCTCATCAAGTAAAAGTATTGGTGCGTCTTTAAGAAAGGCTCTTGCAATTGAAATCCTCTGTTTTTGCCCACCCGATAAACTATAACCTTTTTCACCTACTACAGTTTTATATTTATCTGGAAGTTCATTAATAAATTCGTCTGCCGCAGCTGCTTTTGCAGCTTTTATGACTTCATTATCGGAAGAGTCTGGTTTACCGTATAGAATATTATCGTGAATAGACATATCGAATAAAATAGGTTCTTGACTAACTAATGCGATTGAAGATCTTACCGATGCAATTGATAATTCTTTTATATCTTGATTATCAATTTTAACACTTCCTGTATCAGGGTCATAAAATCTTGGTATAAGATTTAGAATTGATGATTTGCCTGATCCGCTTGGGCCAACTAAAGCGGTTGTTTTACCGTGCGGAACCTTTAAGCTAATTTCTTTTAAAGCTGAGTTTTTTTGCCCTTCATAGGATAAAGTTACATTTTCAAAAGATATATCTGATTTAATGAGAGATAGATCAGATGTGTTGGGCTTTTCATTAATGTAGCTTTTTTGGTCAAGTAATCCAAACACTCTAATTGCTGCTGCAAATCCCTCTTGTAAAGTTGCATTTATTTGAGCTAAGCGTCTTAGAGGTTGAAAAGCGAGCATCATTGCTCCCAAAAATGATACAAATTCGTTTAGAGCCAATTCACCTTGCAGTCCTCTTAAGCCTGCATAGTAGAGTGCACCAGCGATACCGAAACCTGCTAGAAATTCTGCAAATGGGGATGCAGCACCTCTTGCATTAATACCTTTCAAAATTTTTTGCATTCTTCGGAATACGGATTTACTAAGCTTTTCTATTTCCTGCGTTTCCTGTTGATAGGCTTTTACAATTCTTGTTCCATCTAGATTTTCAGACAATATAGAAGCAAGGACACCGGTTTCCTCTTGTGTTTCTGTCGAGGCTTTTTTTATTCTTTTTCCTAAACGTCTAGTGAGTACCCCGACCAACGGAAAAGCAATTATTGAGATTGTTGCTAGCTGCCAATCTTGATAATACATTACACCAACCAGACAAATCAATGTGAGTATATCTTTTACTCCATTTGCTAAACTACTACTTACAGAGTCTTGTAACAATGTTACATCGTATAAGAAATTTGATATTATCTTGGCTGAATGAATTTTATGCAACCAGGCAAGATCTGCATTTATAATTTTCTTAAAAAGTTTTATTTGTGTATCAGCAATAATATTCTGAGCAACTCCATTCAATAATATTATTTGTATGTAAGTAGCTACACTCTTAATAAATAGTGTTAATATTATTGCAATTGGAATTAATAAGAGCATAGACTCATCTTTATCCAGAAAAATTTTATCAATTGCAGGATCTAAAAGCCAAGCAGTCGCTCCAGTTGCAAGTGCTATGATGACCATAAAAAATAGAGAACTAAACAATCTAACTGTATAGGGTTTAATACTGTCCTTAAACAGCCTGATTAGTATTTGCGATCCTGTCATGAAGAGGTATTCATAATACTATTATCAAAAATTTAAATCTAAATATTGATAAATGGCTAAAACTCTTATTTTCCAGCTAAAGTCATGCTATCGATGAGTACTGTTGGGGCATTGGTACGGTATTTGAATTCTAAATCGTTTGCTGCTGATAAATTCATAAATATTTCTTTTAGATTTGAAGCAATTGTTACTTCGCTTACTGCATGCGTAATTTCGCCTTTTTCAATAAGCATACCGCTCGCCCCCATGCTGTAATCGCCAGTGACTAAATTAACTCCCATACCAATTAATTCAGTCGCATAAAAACCATAATTAATAGAGGATAAAATATCATCGTAACTTTTTAAACCGTTTGTCATGTATAAATTAGAGGTTGACACACCTGGTGGAGAACCAACTGATCTTGATGCGTTTCCAGTAGTTTTTAATCCTAATTTTTTTGCAGTTGATGTATTTAGGATCCAAGTATTGAGCTTACCGTTTGTAACTAACTCTCTTTTCTTAACTTTAATGCCCTCACCATCAAATGGTTTTGATCCAAGTCCTCTATTAATCGCTGGATCATCTATAATTGTTACGTCTTTATTAAATATTTGTTTTCCTAAACTTTCTTTAAGAAAACTTGTACCTCTAGCTATTGAAGTACCTGATATTGAACTTGCTAGATAGCCCAATAAGTCATTACTTATTCGTTTATCAAATACAACAGGCAATTTTGTTGAACTGATTTTTTTGGCATTAAGCCTTTTGAGAGTTTTTTTTGCAGCAGATAATCCAATTTCCTTTGCACTTGGCAAATCACTTGAGTGTCTTTTAACAGCATATTCGTAATCTCTTTCCATGTCCTGACCGTGTCCTGCAAGAACTGAACAAGATACCGAACTGCTTGATGATTGATATCCACCTTGAAAACCATTACTTGTAGCAAGATAGAACTCTCCCTTGGAAGTAGAAGCCCCAGCTCCCTCTGAATTTGTAATACCTTTCACTGATAAAGCTGCATCTTCGCATTCCTTGACAGCATCAATAAGTTTTTCAGTATTTACCTCATCTTTTTCAAATAAATCTAAATCAATTGCATCGTGCTCAAACATGGAACTGTCTCCAAGTACAGCAGTATCATCAATTGGAGCCAATTTTGCCATTTCAACACATTTTGAAACAAGTTTATCAATATTGTCAGTCTCAATATCTGACGATGAAACAAATGCTTGGCGTTGATCAACTAATGCTCTAATGCCTATTGTTTTTTCATTAGACTCATCTAAATCTTCTATTTTTTGAAATCTACAGCTTATTGATTTACCATAGGACTTAGCAAGAACAACATCACAATCTGATGCGCCTGCTTTTAGAGTTAAATCTATAATATTTTGAGCAGTTTCTTCAAAATTCATTTCTATAAAATACCTATAAATAAAGTTAGGGCAACCATCAAACCTAAGTATTGGTTACTTTTAAAAATACTTAAACAACTGTCTTTATTTTCTATATCTAGTCTTTTTATCTGGTAAGACAAATGGGTGCTAACGAATATCAATAAAATAAAATAGTAAATATTTTGATCATGCAATAAACCAAATAATATCAAGCATAATACCATCAAGCTATAGAAAATAATGATCCATTGTTTCGTATTATTACCAAATAAAATTGCAGTAGATTTTATTCCAATTTTTAAGTCATCCTCACGATCTTGGTGAGCATATATTGTGTCATAGCCTAAAGTCCAAAAAATACCAGAGAGATATAATATTATAATTTGAGAATTTAATTGATTTTCAATGGCAGCATATCCTATCAAACAGCCAATATTAAAAGTTATGCCTAAAAAAAGTTGAGGCCAATAAGTTATTCTTTTCATTAAAGGATAAAAAATAAATAACACAAAAGAAATTAAACCAATAATAATGGCAAGAAAATTTAGAGATAATAATATAGCCAGACCGATCAAATTAAGTATTAAAAAAATTATGAAGGCTTCAAAAGTAGAAATTGCACCACTAGCGAGTGGTCTTTGAGATGTTCTAGATACATGTTTATCTAGATCTTTGTCAAAAAAATCATTTATGATACATCCAGCCGATCTCATGACAATCGATCCAATCGCAAAAATAAGAAATAAGTAAATATTACTCCATAAGTGTTGGTAGGAATTTGAGGCAGCAAGCACGCCCCAAAAACACGGCAACATTAACAGAAAAAAACCAACGGGCTGCTCTAAACGCAATAATTGTGAATATTTTTTCAACTTATCTTTATAAAATAAATAATGTTATAACCAATATATATATGAAAAAAATTAAAAACAGAATTTTTGTAGATAAAACAATAGATTCGAACGGTCAAATTATTCTTGATGCTAACCAGATACACTATTTAAAGAGTGTTTTGAGAACAAAAAAAAGTGACTATGTTTCAGTTTTCAATCGTGAAATACTTTGTTTAACAAAAGTTATTAATATTACAAAAAATACATGTGAATTAGAAATAATTGATCAAAAAAAAATCGAAAGTGAAGATCATAATATAACTCTATTTTTTTCTCCTATAAAACGTACACCTCTAGAAATCATGATACAAAAGTGCTCAGAAATTGGAATTTCAATTTTTCAACCAGTAATTATGGAAAGAACTAATATGAAGAATATGAATTTTGAAAGACTGGGAGTTATTGCTGTTGAAGCGTGTGAGCAGTCTAATCGAAATAAGATACCGGAAATTAATAAACCTATATCATTTACCACAATGATTAATGATAACTCTTTAGCAGGTTATTTGTATTGCTCGTTAGATAATAATGAAGAAAAAATAAAGAATAGAAAACTGAACAAAAATGAACCAATTGGTATAATCATAGGACCTGAAGGAGATTTTTCAGCTAAAGAGTATAAAAGTTTAAAATCAAAGAAAAAATCCATTGGTGTTACACTTGGGCCAAATATTTTAAAATCAGAAACTGCTGCAATTACCGCGACTTCAATTATCATGGACAAAATTTATAATGCTTAGCAAAAGTGATCTAATAAAATATTTTGAAAACGGTATTAAGAATATATCTGAAATTAAAATAGGTACCGAACATGAGAAATTTATTTATCACAAAAGTGATCTTAGTTTAGTTCCTTATAGCGGCGATGTAAGTATTAACTCAATTTTTGACGACTTTATAAAGGATGGTTGGAAACCAATAAAAGAGAACAAAAATATTATTGCACTCAACAAAGATAGGGCAAGTATAACACTTGAACCTGGCGGTCAATTTGAATTATCTGGAGCACCACTTAAAACGATTCACGAAACTTGTAAGGAAATAAATAATCACCTCGCATTTACAAAAAAATTAGAAGAAAAATATAATATTGGCTTTTTAGGGCTGGGCTTTTTTCCAATTGGTGAGCTAAAAGACGTGCCAATGGTTCCAAAAAAAAGATATTCAGAGATTATGACTCCTTATATGAAATCGCTTTCTGGTTTAGGTCTAGAAATGATGTATCAGTCAGCAACAGTTCAAGCAAATTTTGACTATATTTCAGAAAGTGATATGCAAAGAAAAATTAATGTATCAGCATTCATTCAGCCAATAGTGACAGGTTTATTTTCAAACTCCCCATTCAAAAATTCAAAGCTTTCGGGCTATGAAACTTATAGAGGTTATGTTTGGACAAAAACTGATACAGAGAGAACTGGTATTCCGAAGTTTTTGACTGAAAAAACTTTGAGTTTTGAGGAATACATTGATTATGCTTTACAAGTTCCCGTATACGCAATTATCAGAGATAATAATTATCATAATTGTACTAAATATACATTCCAAGACCTGTTAGATGGAAAAAATAATCAATTTGCGCCTGATGATATTTTAATTGAAGATTGGATAAATCATATCTCGACCATCTTTACTGAGGTGAGGTTAAAAACTTTTATCGAAATGAGAGGTGCTGATGCAGGAAGTTACGACACACTCTGCGCTTTACCAGCTTTTTGGTCGGGCATTTTATATCAAGAAGAAGCACTAGAAGAAACTATCAAATTGATTAGTGAATTTGAATATGATGATTTAATTAAATTTAGAAGTGATGTCCTATCAAACGGACTTAATTCTTTGTACAAAAATAAAACGGGCTGGCAATTAGCAGAGAAACTTATAAACATCTCATTTGAGGGACTCAAAAAACGGAGTAAGAAAAATTTATACGGAGATGATGAAACCGTACACTTAGATTATTTGTTTGAAGTGATCGACAAAAAAGAAACCGCATCAGAAAAAGCTAAAAAACTGTATTTTCAAAATAATGAATTGAATATCCAGAAACTCTTTGAGGGCGAGTCTTTTTAATTTTTTTCGATATATATTGATTGAGAAGGAAAAGCAAAGCCAGCGCCATTTTTCTCGACAATTTCTTTTATTTCTAAAGCTAATTTTTCTTTGATCTCTAACCACTCACCCCAATTTGTAGTTGTTGCAAAACAGTAAATTAACAAATCAATTGAGCTATCTGAAAATTTTTCAATTCTTACAAACAATGGCTGTTCGGAAGATTTAACAAAATTACCATCGCTTGTGATGTAGTCATCTATCTCGTCTCTAATTTTTCTTAACTGGTCACGTGTAGTCCTATATTCTAAGCCAATATTCCAATATATACGCCTACTTTTCATATTGCTAAAATTTGTGACAGCATTTTCTGCAAAATTAAAATTTGGAACCATAACAGGTGAAGAGTCAAATCTTCTAACTAATGTTGATCGAAAACCTATTTTTTCCACTACCCCTTCAACAATGTTTTCAACTTTAATCCAATCTCCATTTTGAAATCGTTTCTCTAATAAAATTAAAATTCCTGATATCAGATTTTTAAATAAATCTTGGGCACCCAAAGCCACAGCCACACTGAGAAGTCCCAGTCCAGCTAGAATTGGTCCAACCTTGATACCCCATATTTCTAAAACAGCAGCTGCCCCAATAACAAATATGAAGAATTTTAAAATTCTTACTCCCCAATCTATGAGATCATTTGTTAGTAATTCTCCCAATTTGTGAACAAATGACGAAATCGGATCAATAATTTTGTATAAAAACCAAAATATTTGAATTGTTATGAGTGAACGATTTAAATTTGCAGCAAACAGTTCAAGAGTTGTATTTAAATTTAAATACTGAGTACTTATGTATACACCGATTACTACAGGAAAAAATCTGAGAGGGCCATCAAAAGCCTCAAGCATCGCATCATCTATCTTAGTCTTGGATTTTTTTACAACAACTTTTAATCTACCGATCACAATTTTTGAAAAAATTGACCTTAAAATTACAAATATAAAGAGTATTATTATTGCTACTAAAATATTATTAAGATCAATACCAAAAACCCCCTGGTTCCATACGGATGATACTAATTTTGAAAAATTTTCCATTTGCTAAACATACCTTATTTGTTTTGTTAAGAACAGATTTAGTTAGGCGAGAAAATTATTAATTTCACTTGCAACATCCTCAGTTTTTTCAAGTGGAAGCATATGCGATGTCTTATCAATAAAACAAATTTCAGTTTGAGGATTTAATTTTTTAATTCTATTTTGACTTGTCTCATTACAAACAACGCTGTTAGGAGTGAGTATAATCTTTATTGGAATATTAATTTTCTTTAAATCAAACCAAACCTCGTGCGAGGTAAGCTTAAAGCAAGCTGACTCCCAGCGTGGGTCACATTTTAAAACATATTTGTTTTGGTCATTTTTTTTAAGTCCATATTGTACATAGTCTGTGATTATCTTTTCACTAATATTTTTAAAAAGAGGCTTACTAGAAAAATATTTATGAGCTTCAGCTTCGCTATTCCACAAATTACGTCTAATCAAAGCATTCTTTGAAAGAGGACTTGCTAAATGTGCAAGATTAACAATCTGCAAAAGCTTGTATGAAATGATATACCGCAATGGCAATATGACTGGATCTATGAGGATTAGTTTCTTTACTAATTTAGGTTTTGAGAGAGCGAGCAGCAAGCTTGCAGTGCCTCCCATTGAATGCCCAGATAAAGTTACTGGTTCATTATGTTTTTTAATTAATTGCTCTAAATCATCTCTGAAAGTATACCATGACTTTAGTTTATTAGAGTCTGCCATCAAATCGGTTTCGCCATGACCACGCATATCATATGTTATAACCTCGTATGAATTATCAATTTTATTTAAGAGATCTGTATACGCCTGCCCACAGAAACCATTAGCATGAGAAAAATATAGTATATCGCTTGTTTTTTTTGATCTTCTGTAAGTTACGATATTACCAGTGTCAATTTTGACATTTTCTTTAATCATTATTTTAATGACATGACTCGTTATATTTTTTGAGTCTGTAATAATTATATGGAAGCGGGGTAATAAATCCCGCAAGCAGCATAAAAGGAATTATTGTAATAGTAAGAACTCCGCCAGCAAATATTAAGTCTGTGGCATTCATAGCTATTTCCATGCTGATCATGCTGATGAAACTCATTTTAAATGCAATACTAATTGCTTCAGCAAAAATAAATGTTTTCATTAGAATTATGGTTTCTAATATAATGCTAGTAATCAAGCCATTTAGTATTGCGAGCAACATCACCACATATATAGATAAAGAGTGATCAATGATTTGAAAGTAATAAATTGTTCCAAAGTCACCAATACTGCAGCCTATCAAACACCACATTGTATTATAGCTTGCTTTTTGCCAAGTATGTTTACACGTCCAGCTAATATCAAACATGATTTTTCAAAAATTCTTTTTTTCTTTCTATAGTATCTTCTATTACTAACTGCTTTTCAGAGTTACTCATTTTTACCCAATTAGTTATTTCAAACTGCTCCCTAAAACAACCAATGCAAACATTCCCATCCATGAACTCTTTTTTGTACTTACAAATTTTTACACATGGACTACCGATATATTCAGTGTTTTCTTTAAAATGGGCCATTTGCTATATAAATTAAACTTTCAGCTTGATTTATTTATATATTTCAATAAAAAGCAACATCAATTCCAAATATTATTATGGCACGAATTACTGTTGAAGATTGTATAAAGTTGATAAATAACCAATACGATCTAGTCATATTAGCTAAAGAAAGAGCTGTTCAATTAGGCAGAGGAGCTACTCCAGCTGTTGATCCTGAAAATGATAAAAAACCTGTTATTGCTCTTCGAGAAATTGGAGAGTCAAAAATAACTGCTGAAGAGTTAAAGGAAAGTATTGTGTCGAAGCTTAGACAAATACCTGATTATGAAGAAGAGGAAGAGCTAGAAGAAGTTGATAATGATACTTTCAGACAAATGTATCAAGGTGGTTTATCAAAGTCAGAAATGGAAAAATCGGCTACGAGAAAATTTACTGCTCGTTCACCAAGAGTAGAGTCTAGAGCAAAGCCAATTGAAGAAGTTATTCAACCACAGCCATCCTCTGATGAAATAGTTCCAAGCGATGATGAACTTGAAAGAATTGAACAAGAAAATTCTGAAATAGATATAATCAATGATGTAGAAAGTTCAGAGGTAACAGAAGAGCCTATATCATCAAGTGAATCCATGAATGTATCTGAGGTTGAGGAAACTGAAATAAATACCATTGAAGCAGAAGAGGTTTCAGAGAGTATCGACACAGTTCCTGAAACTGAAACAGCAATTCAAGAAAAAAACGATACAAAAGAATAGTTGCCGTCATGAATTTTGATTTCTCAGATGATCAAAAGCTTCTCCGTGATCAAGCAAGAAAATTTTTATTCGATAAGTGTGATCGCAAATCAGTAAGAACAGTTCTTGATGACGATCAACTGCATTACCATAAAGAACTATGGTCACAAATATCTGAAATGGGTTGGACTGGAACTGCAATTCCAGAGGAATATGGTGGACTCGGTCTCGGTATGTTGGAACTATGCGTTATTGCAGAAGAATTGGGAAGATCTTTAGCTCCTACACCATTTTCGTCATCAATATATTTATTTGCAGAATTTATAAAAAACTATGGTTCTGAAGATCAAAAGAAAAAATTCTTACCATCAATTGCATCTGGTGAAAAAATAGGCACATTTGCACTATCAGAAACAAATGGAACTCCAAAACCATCAAATGTAAAGACGAAGTTTTCATCTGGAAAAATTAATGGCTACAAATCACCTGTAAGTGATGGAGAGTCAGCTGACTTTCTAATAATCGCTGCCAATAGCGATGATAAGGGAAATAGAAATTCACTTTCATTATATATTATCGATTTAAATCAAGATGGAGTAAGCAAAAAAAGCCTTGAAACAATTGATCCGACGCGACCTGCATGTAGTATTAATTTTGAAAATATAGAAGCCGAACTACTTGGTGAGCAAGGAATGGCATGGGACATGACAGAAAACATACTTAACAGAGCCGCGGTTTTATATTCATTTGAGCAAGTTGGAGGAGCGCAAGTTTCTCTGGATGAAGCAAAAAAGTATTCAATGGAAAGGTTTGCTTTCGGAAGACAAATTGGTTCATTTCAGGCTTTAAAGCATAAAATGGCAGATATGTATGTTAAAATTGAATTAGCTAGATCTAATGCATACTATGGTGCATGGGCCTTGAGTACCGATTCCAATGAATTACCAGTTGCTGCAGCAGGTGCAAGAGTGAGTGCATCTGACGCCTTTAATTATGCCGCAAAGGAGAATATTCAAATCCACGGAGGAGTGGGTTTTACCTGGGATTATGATTGCCACTTGTTTTATCGCAGATCAAAACTACTTTCTTTAAATATTGGCAGTACAAGGCAATGGAAAGAAAATTTAATTTCAAATCTTGAAAAAAGGAATATAGTTTAATTATGGACTTTAATGACTCACAGCAGGAAGCTGCATTTAGAAAAGAGGCTAGAGATTTCCTTGAGGCAAATGCCGAAAAGAGATCAATCATCTCTGACAAACCGAATGATAAAAACCCTCAAATTGCTGTTGCAGGCGCCCCTGAAACAGTTAAGGGCGGCAAAGAAGCTGCGCAAGAGGCACTAGAACGAGCTAAAGTGTGGCAAAAGAAGAAAGCTGAAGCAGGTTTTGCTGCCATCTTATGGCCAAAAGAATTTGGTGGTTATGGTGGATCACCAATACAACAAGTTATCTACTCACAAGAAGAACATGATTACTTGGTTCCTTCTGGATATTTTGAGATTGGAATTGGTATGCTTGGACCTACTATGATGGTGTGGGGTAAAGATGAGGATAAAAAAAGATATTTACCTAAAATGATCACAGGTGAAGAAATATGGTGCCAGCTTTTTTCAGAACCTTCAGCAGGATCAGATTTAGCTGGAATTAAAATGAAAGCTGAAAAGGATGGCGATGAGTGGGTTTTAAATGGGCAAAAAGTTTGGACATCTGGAGCACACTTTGCTGATTATGGAATGATAGTTGCAAGATCAGATCCATCTGCCTTAAAGCATAAAGGCCTTACTTATTTTTATCTAGATATGAAAACTCCTGGCATAGAAATAAGACCAATTAAGCAGATATCAGGTACCTCAAATTTTAACGAAGTCTTTTTCAATGATGTAAGAATCCCTGACAGTCAAAGACTAGGTGGAGAAGGTGAAGGCTGGAAAGTTGCGCTTACTACACTTATGAATGAAAGACTTGCTGTTGGCGACCCTCCAGGACTTGATTTTGATCAAATATTTGAGGCGACTAAAGAATTAGAAGTTGAAGATGGTCTAGCAATCAAAAATAGTGAAGTTAGACAGAAAATGGCTGACTGGTATGTTCAATCTCGCGGTTTGCAATATACAAAATTTAGAAGTATTACTGCTTTATCAAAAGGTCAGACTCCAGGTCCAGAGCTATCAATAAGCAAACTTGTTACAGCGTCAAAAATGCAAGATGTGTCAGCTTATGCGCTCGAACTGATGGATTCTTCAGGAATGGTACATCACGATCAAAACCCTGTATTAAAGAACTTATTTCAAAATGGATATTTTTTCTCTGCGGCAATGAGAATTGCTGGTGGCACAGATGAAGTTCTTCGTAATATTATTGCAGAGCGAGTTCTTGGGTTACCACAAGATGAAAGAGCGGATAAAAAAGTTCCATTTAACGAACTTCCTTCTGGCAAAAACTAAGCTCTAAGTGTTTACAACGATATTTAGCAATGTTGCCTCTGGCGACTTGCTATTTTCTTTAGTGTTATTGGTTAGTACTGGTATTTTTGCTGGATTTATTGCAGGGCTTTTTGGAATTGGAGGAGGTGTAGTTGTTGTACCTGCTTTATACTATATCTATACACTAGCAGAAGTAGATGAGAGTATAAGAATGCACTTGGCTGTTGGAACTTCCCTTGCAAATATTGTTCCAATTTCAATTATATCAGCAATAAATCATCATAGAAGAGGTTCAGTCAATTTAGATTTTTTAAAATTTATTTTTTTGTCATTATTAATCGGAGTGATTTTTGGGTCGATTGCAGTATCCTTTCTTGAAGGTAGCAGCCTAATACTAATTTATTCTATAATCTTATTTTTTGTTGCTCTTCAATTTTTCTTTTGGAAAGATGAATGGAGATTTGCAGATAAATTTCCAAACAATTTAAAAGGTCATGGCTATGGATCAACAATTGGTTTTTTATCTGTAATAATAGGTGTTGGTGGTGGCTCAATAAGTATACCCATCTTAAAACTTTATAACTTCGATATACACCGTGCCATTGGAACCGCTGCTGGCATTGGAACAATAATTGCTGTTCCTGGTACAATTGGTTTCATTATAGCTGGAATTCAAAATAATGTATCTCTACCACTAACTTATGGATATGTAAGTTTAGTGGGTTTAATTTTAATAACGCCCATGACAATTATAGGCGCCCCTTTAGGAGTAAGATTTGCCCATTATCTCTCCAAAGCTAAATTAAGTTTTATTTTTGGTTTATTTATTTTATTTATGTCCATTCGATTCTTTATTGAATGGGCATCATTAACATCATAGTTTTTGGTCGTATTCTCCAACTTTGCCAGTTTCATTTAAAAGTGTGTTAATGTATTTAAAAATCATTTTAACTTCTTCATTTGAAAAAAGGCTTTCGATAACTATAACTAAAGATGGCTTATTTGATGACGCTCTAATTAATCCCCATGATCCATTGGATAAGCTAAATCTAATTCCATTTACTGTATTTGTTTCAACAATTTCAGAATCTGCAACTTTTGTTTTATTGTCTAGGTCTTGAATTATTTTATTTGTAATTTCATCTACAACCACATATTTTTCTTCATCCTTACAGAAAGGCGCCATAGTAGGAGATTGATAGGAAGTATTTAACTTTGAATACAATTCAGACATACTCTTATTTTTATAGTGATCCAAATATTCAATCATCATAGAAGCTGATCTCAAACCATCGTCAAAGCCCAGTCCTAAGGGCTTACCAATGAAAAAATGACCACTTTTTTCAAAACCGCATAAAGCATTTATTTCTTTAACTCGCCTCTTCATATGTGAGTGACCAGTCTTCCACATATCAACAGTGCAATTATTTTTCTTCAAAATCTCATTATTAAAAAATAAACCAGTCGACTTTACATCGATAACAAATTTTGAGCTTGAATATTTCTCAGATAAATACTCTGAAAGCATTAATCCTATTTTGTCAGAAAATATTTCATTACCTTCATTGTCCACAACCCCAAGACGATCGCCATCGCCATCAAAAGCAAATCCTACATCTGCATTATTATCTTTTACGGTTTTTGCAAGATCATTAAGCATTGTTAGATCTTCTGGATTAGGATTATAATTAGGGAATTTAAAATCTAAATTGCAATGCAATTCAATTACTTCACATCCAATGCTTCTTAACAAATCAGGGGCAAATGCACCTGCTGTTCCATTACCACAAGCTAAAACAATTTTTAAATTTCTTTTTACTGATTGTGTGCCCTTTAGATATTTTAGATATGCTTCACGAATACCATTTTTAAACTCGTAGCCGCCGTTATTTGACGCAATAAAATCATGACTATTTTCAGTAATAGTTTTTATTTTTTTTATATCATCAGGACCAAATGTAAGTGATTTTTCTATTCCACATTTTATCCCAGTCCAACCATTTTCATTATGGCTTGCAGTTACCATAGCAAGACTATCGGTATCTAAGTGATGTTGGGCAAAGTATACCATTGGCGATAAAGCTAAACCAACATCGATTACTTTGAGACCGCTTGTCAATAACCCTTTTGTTAGATGATATTTTACCTCAGCGCTGTATGATCTATAATCTTGACCAATAACGATTGATGAGCCTTGACCTTTAGAATTACTTATATATTTTCCAAGACTGAAACCAAATATTTCCAATCCTTTTTTGTTTATTTCCTCTGGATAAAGCCAACGTGCATCATACTCTCTAAAACCGTTTGGAGATATTTGAGCCTTATCTAAACTTTCGTTAAAATCAAAAGAGAGAGGTCTTTGATTTTCAAAAATTTCCATTTTTTTCTTGCTTTGTAATTTCGAATATACAATAGTTTCAATGTTGGTTCACGTAAAGTGAATAACAGGGAATAAGGTTTAAAGCCTTAACTGTACCCGCAACTGTAACTCAAGAGTTTAAGTGCTTGTACCACTGATATTTCGGGAAGGTGCATTTAAACGTTGACAGAGAAGTCAGGAGACCTACCAACAATTTTAGTCATCCTCAAATAATCGGGATAATTATTTGGACTTTAAGCAAGTAGCGATGACTTTTTAAAAATCGCTATGACTTTTAAGTCGTCGTAGAATAAAAAGAAAGGATGACAGCTCATGCTGAAATTTATTTTAATATTTGTATTTAGTTTATCTATTTTTCTTAGCGCTAATGCAGACAATCAAACGATTTGGATAACGCCAAGTGAAACTGATTATTCAAGATTATCTACTGGTCTAGCAGGTTCAAATATATCTATTATAAATGAAAACGAAATCAAAAACTCAAGCAATCTTACACTTCCTGAAATTGTATCTAAATACTCAGGCGTTCAGCTCAGAAACCTGTATTCAAATGTTAATTCAACTCAGACAACTTTAGATTTAAGAGGGTTTGGTGAGTCAGCAAAAAATAATTCATTAATTTTACTAAATGGGCGTAAATTAAATGATATAGATATGTCTGGAGTAAATCTTTCTATAGTTCCAAAAGAGTCCATAAAAAGAATAGAGTTAATTCGTGGAGGTTCAGCTTCAACTATTTATGGTGATGGAGCAATTGGTGGAGCTATAAATATAGTAACAAAAAATGTTTCAGATACAGAAAATATTCTAAAAATTGGATCAAGATCCCATGATACTTACTCTTCAGATATTTTAGTTCCAATCAAGATTGATGATAACTCCGGTATTTTAGTTTCTGCATCAATCAGTAACAGCGATACTTATAGGCAACGTTCAGATTTTGAAAGTGAAAATTTTTTAATAAGGTATAACTTAAAAAACGAAAATTATGATTTTTACATTGACGTCAATAATAATGCATATGAGCAATTGCTTCCGGGAGCAAGGTTCACTCCAAATTTGAATGGATCTACTCCAACAGATACAGTTTCTTGTAATCTTCTTTCAGATAGTAGAACTGCTTTTCAAAAAGGAGCGTGGTATCTTTTGCCGGGTCAGTGTTTAACTAGAGATCCTGATTACGCTAAATTTGACATCATTGAGGTGTCCGCGGGCGTCAATATTAAACTTAATAGTGTAACTGATATCAATTTAAACGCTGCCAATAGAGATAAAGAACAAAAGGCATTTGTAGCAGGAGGAGCATCAACTCTCGGAAATTCAACTACTAGTGATGTCTTTAATCATTACGACATGGAGACAGACTACTTATCATTAAGATCAGACCATAAAACTTTTATAGGAAATAGCTTTACAATTCTTAGCACAGGAATTGATGTTCAAAACACTGATTACTCTAAGAAATCGAGTCAAAATCCATTACTCTCATTTGGAGGATTTGTTTATGCTTCGCAAGAAAGCCGAGCAATGTACTCACAAAATTCTGTAAATCTAGATGATGGAAATTCAATTCTTTCATTTGGAGCTAGATTGGAAAATGCTAAATATAAAGTTTATGAGTTTTTTGATAATAGTATTAGTAAGTTTGCGTTTAGTAATGCGCGGGACTCTTACCAAACAAAAATGTCAAATCATGCAATTAATATTGGTATTGAACACATCCTAGATAATCAAAACAGAATATACGCAAAATATGCTGAAGCTTTTAGAACGCCAGATTTAGACTCTAGAAATTCGACATGTGTTAGTAGTTATAATTATCCTTGTAGTGACCCAGCTTTTTTCCTTAAAGATCAAACATCTGATGAGATTGAAGTAGGAGTACGTCACAACCAAAATGGATTGAATTTAAATGCTAGTATATTTGAAATGAACACCCTAAATGAAATTAGATATTTACCCGAAAAAAATAATACTAACTTAGATCCAATAAAACGTAAGGGCTTTAATTTAGATTTTAATTATGATTATTTGTCAAACGTTAACATATTTGGATCATTTTCATACATTGATGCGCACTTCACATCTGGCTCCCTTACAAGAGGAGCTTTTGAGGGAACTTATGCAGCAAACTCACAAACCGCAATTAATAAAATGGACAATAGTAGAAATTTAGAAGACGGAACCTACAATATTGCAGGATTAAAGGTACCTCTAGTATCTGAATATATTTATAATTTAGGACTAAGCTATAAAATTTCTCAGGAAACTACTTTTAAAATAGACGCGTCGTTTGTTGACGAAATGTTTGTTTCAAATGATCAAGAGAATATAGAGCCTACTATACCAAGTTATTATTTATTTGATTTATTTCTAACTACTGAAAATAAAAAAAATAAATGGTCTTTCGGTATCGATAATATTTTTAATACAAGTTATTATAATTTTGCAGTAGCTAGTAGTTCGCATACGGACTCCTCGTATGGTAGACAAAACATGTATCCAATGGAAAGAAGGAGTATTTTTCTTGATTATTCTTATAAATTTTAAATTGAATTACAAAATAAATATATTGCTATTAAGTAGTTGTTAGGTATGTTTGATTTTATGAAATTAGTGAGAAATCAATATTTAACATTAGTTTTTATAATTATAGCATTAGCTGTAGCTCGAATAATACCCCATCCACCAAACTTCACTCCAATTTTAGGTATGGCAGTTTTCTCTGGAGCAATTATTGGTAAAAAATATATTGCTTATTTAATACCACTAGCAGCAATGTTACTAAGCGATCTATATATTGGGTTTCACAGTAGTATGCCAATTATTTATTTTGCTTTAGCTTTGTGTGTTTTAATTGGTACATTAATTGAGTCGAAAATTTCCGTTCTTAATTCTATTTTTAGTATTAGTTTTGGTGTTATTGTTTTTTTTATTATTTCAAATGCTGCTGTATGGTATGGATCTGGGATGTACGAGCACAACATACAAGGTATTTTAACTTGTTATTATATGGCACTTCCTTTCCTGCAAAATACCTTTATTTCAAGTTTAATTTATGGATTAGCCGCTTTTCAGATTTATGATCTAATTGTCAACAGAACCAATATGGTAAAAGATAACTGAAAAATACCGTTGAAATTTGGGTTTTAAGAGATATATTTTGAAATAATCAAACACAGGAGATTCTATGGATACCGCTTTTTCAAATGATGATTTAAAGTTTCAAAGTGAAATAAGAGATTTTATAAAAACAAATTATCCGCAAGAACTTAGAGACTCAATCAACTCAAAAAGAAAACTAGGTAAAGAACTCTCGAGAGAAGATCTTACAGCTTGGCATAAAATTTTAGGAAAGCACAATGGTTGGTCGGCACCAAGTTGGCCTAAACAGTATGGTGGAGCAGAATTCACTCCTACACAAAAATATATTTTTGAGAAAGAATGCGCAAAAGCTGAATGTCAATATATTATGCCATTTGGAATAAATATGGTTGGTCCAGTAATTTATACTTTTGGAAATGAAGAGCAAAAAGCCCAACACTTACCTGGAATTTTAAGTGGTGAAGTTTTTTGGTGTCAGGGTTACTCAGAGCCTGGCTCAGGTTCGGACCTTGCCTCATTAAAAACAAGCGCTGTGAAGGAAGGCGACCATTATATCGTTAATGGACAAAAAACTTGGACTACAATGGCACAGTATGCAGATTGGATTTTTTGTTTAGTAAGAACCAATCCTGATGCAGAAAAACCTCAACAAGGTATTTCATTTCTTTTGATTGATATGAAAACTCCTGGTGTAACAGTTAGACCAATCAAGCTTATGGATGGATCTCATGAGGTCAATGAAACTTGGTTTGATAATGTCAAAGTTCCAGTAGAAAATTTAATTGGTCAAGAAAATATGGGTTGGACGTATGCAAAATTTTTATTAGCACATGAAAGATCAGGTATTGCCGGTGTTGCAAGATCAAAGAAAGCAATAGAAAGAATTAAGCAAATTGCAAGCTCTGAAATGTCATACGGCGAACCTTTAATTCAAGATCCAGCATTTAAAGCAAAAATAGCAGCTGCAGAATTAGAGTTATCAGCACTTGAGTACACTGAATTAAGAACGCTTGCAAAGGACTCTGCTGGTAAAGGTCCTGGGCCAGAATCTTCTCTTTTGAAAATTAAGGGAACAGATATTCAGCAAGCTGTTACTGAGTTGGCTATGGAAGCTGTTGGATATTACGCAAATCCTCATCTTGGCACGACTTTGAGTAATGAATATGTCGGTCCAGACTATGCTACTAATCTATCAGGAACATACTTTAACTTTCGTAAGGCATCCATTTATGGAGGATCTAACGAAATTCAAAGAAATATCATAGCTAAAATGGTCCTAGGTCTTTAGTACCTTTTGACATATTTACTGTCATAACTTATAACGCTTTTTTATGAATTTTGATTACACCGAGGAACAGACCTTGCTCGACAACATGGTTACTTCTTTTGTAAGAGATAATTATGATTGGGACACTCGTTGCAATATAGTCAAATCAGAAGAGGGATGGAAAGAAGAAAATTGGAAACAATTTGCGGAACTTGGTCTTCTAGGCGTTCCATTTGATGAAGTCTATGGAGGACTTGGTGGAAAATCTACCGATTTAATGATTGTAATGGAACAGTTTGGAAAAGGACTCGTTGTTGAACCATATTTACCAACTGTAATATTAGCTGGTGGATTGATATCAAAACTTGGATCTGAGGAGCAAAAGAATTCAATTATACCAGAAATAATCTCAGGAAAAATTAGATGTGCGTTTGCATATGCTGAGCCACAAAGTAGATTTGATTTAAATGATGTAAAAACGTCAGCTGTACTTAACGGAGATGACTATGTATTAAATGGTTTTAAGTCGGTGGTATTTGGAGCAGGTATGGCTTCACACCTTATTATTTCTGCAAGAACTGAAGGAGAGCAAAGATCTGAGTCTGGAATTACATTATTTATTGTTGATACAAAGTCTGAGGGACTTACACTGCAAAATTATCCAACAATTGATGAATACAGAGCCTCTGAAGTTATCATTGAGAATCTAAAAGTTTCAAAAGATAATGTCTTAGGAAAAGTTAATATGGCTTACGATGCCATTGAGGAAATTGTAGATATAAGCACAATTGCTGCATGCTCTGAAGCAGTTGGTATTCTGCAAGTTTTAAAAGACTCTACAACTGAATATTGCAAAAACCGGAAACAATTCGGACAATCAATTGCTAAAAATCAGGTTATACAGCACCGTCTAGTGGATATGATGATTGAGTATGAACAGGCTAAGTCAATTCTTTACATGGCAGTTACAGCAGATTTGACTAATTCAGATGAAAGAAGAAAAGCAGTATCAGCTGCTAAAGCACGTATAGGTAAAGCAATAAAATTTGTAGGCGAAAGTGCTATTCAATTGCATGGCGGAATGGGTGTTGTTGATGAATATATGGTAAGTCACTATTTTAAAAGGGCGACAATGATTGGAGTATTATTTGGTAATACTGATTATCATATGAAAAGATATATGACTCTTACCCAATCAGGTATTTCATCATCTGACGAAGCAATTTCAGTCAGTGTTACCTAAATAAATTTTATTCAGCGAGTTTTTTAAATATGTGAGCTGTATGTTCTGCTCCTGTTTTGAGCGCCTTACCGCCATCCATATTCGATGCTTCAGCCCACTTTTCAGCTAACATATCCGCATTAAGTTCATCGCCTTTAAGAGCAACACCTTGTGAATGAACTATTTCTGCAGAAGCAAATACACCAGCACCGGCTGATATCATCGCACCATTCGGTGCATCTTCAGATGCCATAAACATGACTGCAGGTGAAACAGTTTCAGGTTTTAAACTATCGAAAACTGCATCAGGCATTCCTAAATTTTCTGTCATTCGTGTTGCCGCAACAGGAATTAAAGAATTTACTTTAATATTATATTTCATACCCTCAATTTTAAGAGTATTCATTAGTCCAACAACTCCCATTTTAGCTGCACCGTAATTTGATTGCCCAAAATTTCCAAACACACCAGAAGATGAAGATGTCATGATTATTCTTCCATAATTTTGTTCTGTCATAATTGGCCAAACCGCTTTTGTACAATAAACAGAACCCATCATATGAACGTTTACTACAAATTCGAAATCATCAAGTGTTACTTTTGCAAACGACTTGTCTCTCAGAACACCTGCATTATTTACTAAAATATCAACACGACCAAAGGCAGCCATTGTATCATCAACTAGTTTTTTCACGCCTGCTTTGTCAGTTACACTTGATCCGTTAGAAATTGCCTCACCACCCATGGCTTTTATTTCATCAACTACTTTCTCAGCAGCTTCACTTGATCCACCAGTACCATCAACAGAACCACCTAAGTCATTTACGACAACTTTAGCTCCTCTTTTTGCAAATTCTAAAGCGTGACATCTTCCAAGACCACCACCTGCACCTGTGACTATTGCAACTTTATCGTTAAAACTAATTGTCATGTATAACTCCTATTCGATTAATTCCGTTAATTGAGAAAAATTGTTTATAACTAAATCAGCATCATTGTAAATATTTTTATTATCAGTATATCCATAACCCACCAAAACAACTGGCATATTTGCATTATGACCTGCATTTAAGTCTGTTGCACTATCTCCAATCATTATTGACTCATTTTCACTTACACTTAATTTTTTACATATTTCAATCAATGGAAATGGGTCAGGCTTACTTTTTGCAAACGTATCTCCACCAACAAGGTAGTCAAAGTAATGCAAGACTCCAAGTTTTTCTAATAACATATTGCTGAGCTTTTCCATTTTATTTGTACAAACTGCCAACTTTAATTTTTTAGATTTTATGAGCTTTAATACCGTTTCAATATTTTCAAATAATACACTATCGTCATCAATATTGTGAGTATAGTGAAGCAAAAATATTTTTAACATCTCATTAATTTTATCATCATCATGAGGAATATTTTTGGTTACTGCTGTTCTTCGAATTAATTCACGAGCCCCATAACCAACTAGATTTCTTATTTCCTCCAATGTGACAAGCGGTTCATTCAGTTCTGATAGCATATAATTCAGTGAGTTCTTAAAATCTGGAGCTGTATCAACTAGGGTCCCATCTAGGTCAAATATGAAGAGTTTTTTATTTTTTAAATTCATTTTTTTGAGTAAATCTCTGAAATAAAATTTTACGATACAATTAATGGCATATTGGTTATTTTCCAAAAAAAATTCAATGAAAAATTTAGAAATAATAATACTTGCTGCTGGTAAAGGCACAAGAATGAAATCAAGCAAACCCAAAATACTTCATGAATTGGGCGGTAAGCAAATAATTGATTATGTGATCGATGCATCAATTAGATTGAAGCCAAAAAGAATTCATCTAGTTGTAAACAACCAAATTAAAAATAATTTTAAAAAATATAATAATTTAAATATTGTTATTCAAAAAAAACAGAATGGCACCGGCGATGCAATAAAGTCTGCTATAAAAAGTCTTGAAAAAGATTCGGTTACTCTAGTTCTTTATGGTGACGTTCCTCTTATAAAATATAAAACTATTCTTAATGTCTCAAAAATTAGAAGAAATAAAGTAAACTTATTATGTTTCAATAAAGAAGAAAGAAATAATTACGGTAAAGTTATATTAGGAACAGACGGTTTGGTCAGTCAGGTTGTTGAGCAAAAAGAGCTTAAGAAAAACGAAAATTACTACTTATGCAATTCAGGAATTTTTGCTATCGAGACAAAGCTATTAAGCTCTTTGTTACCTAAATTAAATAATAATAATAAGAAGAAAGAATTTTATTTAACTGATATATTTAATTTGGCATTTAAAAAAGGTATAGAAGTCAATCCGATACTAACTGCAAGGACAGAAGTTATGGGTGTAAATGATAAAAATGATTTAGCGATGGCTGAAAAAGAAATCCAAAATGAATTGAGATCCAAGCATCTTACTGCAGGCGTGACCATGAGAGACCCTGATACTGTATATTTATCGAAAGATACTAAAATTGGAAAAGACGTTACAATTCATCCATTTGTGATCATCGGCAAAAACGTCGTTATTGGTAACAATACTGAGATACACGCATTCAGTCATATAGAAGATTGTAAAATTGGGAAAGAAGTTAGTATTGGACCTTATGCAAGAATAAGACCAGGCACAAAAATATCCGATAATGCTAAGGTTGGTAATTTTGTAGAGATTAAAAATTCAAAAATAGATAAGGGGTCAAAAGTAAATCACTTGTCATATATAGGTGATACAGAAATAGGTAAAAAAGTTAACGTGGGAGCTGGAACTATTACTTGCAATTACGATGGTGTCTCAAAATTTAAAACAGTTATCAAAGATAAAGCATTTATAGGCTCAAACTCATCTTTAGTAGCCCCGTTAATTATAGGTAAGAATGCTTATGTTGGTTCTGGTTCAACTATAACTAAACATGTAGTTGAGAATAGTCTTGCGGTTGAAAGATCATCTCAAAAGATGGTAAAAAATTGGTCAAATAAAAAAGGAAAAAAGTAATGTGCGGTATCATTGGTATAGCTTCTAAAGAAAATGTGTCTTCGAACATTATAAATGCATTAAGGAAATTAGAATATCGTGGTTACGATTCTGCTGGTATTGCAATAAACACTGCCAAGAAGATCAATCAAAGAAAAGTAAAAGGCAAGCTTGATAATTTGATTTACGCTCTTCAGAAAGATCAATTTGATGGCAATACGGGAATAGGTCATACTCGTTGGGCTACTCATGGGGAACCTTCTGATAAAAATGCTCACCCCCATTCATCAACCTCGGTATCGCTTGTACATAATGGAATAATTGAAAATGCTGCGGAATTGAAAAAATTAAAGGAGGTTAAAGATTACCATTTTGAGTCTGACACTGACTCTGAAGTAATTACAGCATTATTAACGTTTTATCTAAAGGAGGGTCTTAGCCATCTTGAGAGTGTTCAAAAGACAATTTCTTCTCTTGAGGGATCATATGCTCTAGCAATTATTTTTAGTGATAGTGAAGACACTATTTATGGCGCTAAGAACGGAAGTCCACTTGTTGCAGGTACAAATGGAGTTGGCAATTCAATAGGATCTGACTCAATTGCATTAAGTTCAGTTGCCAATAAAGTGTGTTACTTGGAAGATGGGGATATAACAGTTTTAAATAAAGAAAGCATAGAAATTTATAACCTGGAGGGTGAAAGAGCTAATAGAGAATTTGTTGAAATAGGAATAAACGAGTCAGAAGTTTCGAAGGGTCCCTATAAACACTTTATGGAGAAAGAAATACATGAACACCCTCATGCAGTAGGTGAAACATTTCGACAATTTATAGATTACGATAAGGGTACAATCGTAATTTCAAATATTAATTTTAATTTTGATAAAATTTCAAAGATCTATCTGATTGCTTGCGGAACAGCTTATTATTCGTGTTTGATGGGAAAATATTATTTTGAACAATATGCAAGGACACCAGTTGAATGCGATATGGCATCAGAGTTTCGCTATCGTGATCCAGTAATCGATCCAAATGCATTATGTATATTTGTCTCTCAATCTGGTGAAACCGCCGATACTAAAGCTGCATTAGATTATTGTAAAAAGCAAAAAATTCAGACGTTGAGTATTGTAAACGTTAAAAATAGCTCAATAGCAAGAGATAGTGATCATTGTATTTATACTAAGGCAGGAGCAGAAATAGGGGTTGCTTCAACAAAGGCGTTTACCGCTCAATTATCAGTACTATTATCTCTATCAATTCATTTGGCATCAGAAAAAAAATTCATGTCTATTGAGGAAAATGCAAAATTATGTAAGGAGATTATGCAAGCACCTCTATTGCTTGAACAAGCAATTGAAAGATCTTATTCACTTAAAGACACGGCAAAAGCAATTATAAATGCCAAGGGTGTAATGTATCTTGGCCGCGGTACTGCGTTTCCATTGGCACTGGAAGGAGCATTAAAGTTTAAAGAAATATCATATATTCACGCAGAGGGATATCCTGCAGGTGAAATGAAACATGGTCCGCTTGCACTAATAGAAAAAGATTTGCCAGTTGTGTGCATTGTTCCACCAGGTCCCCTTTTTCATAAATCAATATCAAACATACAAGAAGTTATTGCTCGTGGGGGTAAAATATTAATGATAACAGACGATGAAACATTGGAGTCAAACTCTGAAAATATTTGGGAAGTTTTTCGTTTACCAAAATGTCCCAAATCAATTGAAGCAATCGTTTATTCAGTTCCCATTCATATGCTTGCCTATTACACGGCAGTTGAGCTTGGCAATGATGTCGATCAGCCAAGAAATCTTGCTAAGTCTGTTACCGTAGAATAATTTGTTGACACAAAAACTGACAGCATATTATCTTTGTTTAAATGTTGGCAAAGATGAGTATCCTTATTTGTTTGTTTTTTTTTAATGCAATAAGTTTCATTCATGCATATGAAGTTTCACCGGGTATTTTGAGAACTCCTGATACACAATTTGAAAATTTAGAAGATTATCCATTTGATCCAAATTATATTGAAATTGATGGTTTAAGAATTCACTACCTCGATGAAGGACCAAAAGATAGTGACCCAATTTTCCTTCTTCATGGCTTACCAACTTGGAGCTATCTATTTCGAACAATGATACCGGTGTTAACTGACGCAGGTCATAGAGTTATTGTTCCTGACCTAGTAGGATTTGGAAAGTCAGATAAATTTATTTCTAAATATGACTATAGTTATGAGTTTCATATCAACACCATGAAGGCGTTGGTGGAACAACTTGATTTAGGAGAAGCTACATTCTTTGGACAAGATTGGGGAGGCATGATTGGACTTAGGGTTGTAGCTGAGATGCCTGATCGTTTTGCAAGAGTTGTTGTTTCAAATACAGGCATGGCTGCTAGAGATGGAATAACTGCATGGCTATTTGAAAATTTTGTTAAGTTTATGGTCTGGTGGAATGGAGCGGTCACTTTTGAGGAACTTAAAACAGCTGCTGATAAAGCACTAATGTTGGAAGAGCCATCACCGCTTGAAGGTATGAGAATGTTTTCAAAATGGATTGCACACTCGTATTACTCGGATGATATGGATGTATCAGGAATTATTTCTACCTTTGGGCGTTTAGAGCTATCTGATGAGCAGATTAGAGCTTATGAGGCTCCGTATCCTTCAGGTCAATATAAAGCAGGAGCTCATGTAATGGCTTATTTTACACCAACACAATTATCCGAGAATGAGAAATACTGGAAAGATGTTTATGAAAAATGGGATAAACCTTTTCTTGTGGCGTTTGGAGGTAATGAACGAATAACAATAACTATGAAGGAAGATTTTTTGACTAGGATACCGAACCCAACTGTTGTTTCTTTGGAAGGAGTTGGACATTTCTGCCAAGAAGAGGCCGGTCCTCAACTAGCAAACTTAATAAATGATTTTATTCTAAAAAACTAGAAAATATAAAATTTATACCTATTATAAATTAAACTTTTATTTAAAATTAAACGTATGACAGTAACTTTAAGATCAGATGGAGATGTTTCAATCATTCAAATGGATGATGGAAAAGTTAATGTATTCTCTCCTGATATGATAAAAAATTTTAGTGAAATATTAGATCAAGTCCCAACTGATAAAGGGTCTGTTTTAATAGCGGGTCGAGAAGGGATGTTTTCTGCTGGATTTGATTTAAAAGTTATGATGTCAAGTCCAGAAAATGCAGCTGATATGGTTAAAAGTGGTTTTAACTTATTATTAAAAATCTTTACTTTTCCAAGACCGATTATTGCGGCTTGCAGCGGACATGCAATCGCGCTTGGTGCTTTTTTACTTTGTAGTTGTGATCACCGTATAGGAATTAAAGGTGACTTTAAAATTGGAGCTAACGAATTACGAAATAATATGATTATTCCAACACCAATACTTGAACTTGCAAAATTTAAATTGACAAAACCGCACAAGCAGAGAGCTCTATTAAATGCGGAAATGTATTCAATAGAAGATGCTATTGCTCCAGGTTATTTAGATGAAGTAACTGAACATGAAAAGTTAATGGAGCTTGCATTAGCTAAAGCAAAAGATTTGGCAACACTCGCTCATCCACAATATCAGCAAACCAAAAAACTCGACCAGGAAGATGTAGCAGCAAAAATAAGTGCTGGTATAGATACCTTAGGAGCAATAAACTAAGTAAAATCAATGTATTTTACTGAAACTCTAGTATTTTACTTTATTTAGTACTATAAAGCCCGCAAAACGAATATTTAAAAAATATGAAGAAATGGTCTGTTAACAGTTGGAGAAATTACGAGGCTAAGCATTTGCCAGAGTATCCAGATGTGAAGAAATTAGAAAAAACTGAGGATCAGTTAAGATCTTACCCGCCGCTTGTTTTTGCAGGTGAAGCAAGAGATTTAAAAAGGAATCTTGCTGAAGTTTCAGAGGGTAAAGCATTTTTGCTGCAAGGTGGTGATTGTGCAGAAAGTTTTGATGATTTCAATGCAGATTATATAAGAGATACATTTAAAGTATTATTGCAAATGTCAGTCACATTAACTGCTGCAGGTAATTGCCCTGTCGTAAAAGTTGGAAGAATGGCAGGTCAGTTTGCAAAACCGCGAAGTGCACCAAAAGAAGAAATAGATGGCGTTGAGTTAGATAGTTATAAGGGCGACATTATAAATGATATGGATTTTAATGAAGATGCGAGAGTTCCTGATCCTGATCGCATGATCAGAGCATATACTCAATCAGCCGCTACACTTAATTTATTGAGAGCTTTTGCTAAAGGTGGATTCTCAGATTTAAATAAAGTTCATCAATGGAATATGGGATTTGTAGATGAAAGTTCTCAAGGAAAGAAATTTAGAGAACTAGCGAATAAAATCTCGGACACACTATCTTTTATGGAAGCTATTGGAATTTCTTCAAGAAACACAAAACGTCTAAGAAGCGTTGACTTCTTTACAAGTCACGAGGCTTTATTGCTTCCTTATGAAGAATGTCTGACACGACTAGATAGTACATCAGGTGAGGTTTATGACACATCAGCCCACATGGTTTGGATTGGTGATCGAACCAGACAGCCTGACGGAGCACATGTAGAATTTTGCAGAGGGATTAAAAATCCAATTGGAATTAAATGTGGACCATCTTTAGATCCTGAGGAATTGAAAAAGCTTCTTGATATTTTGAACCCTGAGAATGAGGCTGGAAAAATTACATTAATTTGTCGATTTGGTTCTGAGACTATTAATGAAAAGTTACCTAAGCTTATACAACCGTTTTTAAATTCAGATCACAATTTAGTTTGGTCTTGTGATCCAATGCATGGCAACACCATGAAAGCTAATTCAGGTTTTAAAACGAGACCATTTGAAAGTGTTCTTAAAGAAGTTGAGACATTTTTTGATATTCATCATCAAATGGGAACGTACCCAGGTGGAGTTCATTTAGAAATGACAGGTCAAAATGTAACTGAATGTATTGGTGGCGCTCAAGCCATTAAGGATGAAGATCTTTCAGCTAGATATCATACCCACTGTGACCCAAGGCTGAATGCAAATCAAGCACTTGAACTTGCATTTTTAATATCTGACAAGCTCAGAGAGTCCCAAGAACCAAATAATTCAAAAATTACGATTGCTAAGTAATTGCGACTAAATTATTTAGTTGTAAGATCAGTCAAATGACAGAAAAAACCTCCATATTAATTGTTCAGTCCAACCCACAAGTGGGAAATATTTACAAAAATAAGCAAATTGTGATTGATCATATTGAAAGCAACAAATCTGATCTCATAATTTTCTCTGAATTAGTGCTTACAGGTTACCCACCAGAAGATTTGGTTTTGAAACCAGCTTTTATGGAAAAAGTTAACAATGCAATTTCAGATATTTTGAATTCTTCTAAAAATAGTAAATCAACTATAATTATAGGCACTCCTTTTTTGGAAGAGAGCAAACTGTTCAATACAGCTCTTGTAATTAATAAGGGTAAGATCTTACATAAACATCATAAAATGGCTTTGCCAAACTATGGGGTATTTGATGAAAAAAGAATTTTCTCAAATGGAGAGCAAGTCAGCATAATCGAATTTAATGGAATTAAATTGGGTCTATTTATTTGTGAGGACATATGGGTGAACGATACAATTGTTGAGATAGATAAAAATGAAATTGATTTGGCGGTATCATTAAACGCATCCCCATTTGATATAAATAAAATTGAGGAAAGAGAAAAAAAGGCACTCAGTTTTGCAAACTCTATTGATGCTCCTTTAATTTATGTAAATCAAGTTGGAGGTCAGGATGAGATTGTTTTTGACGGATCTTCCTTCTTATGTGATCCAAAAAAGGTAATTTCTAGATTTAAATACTGCGTTGAAGAAAGCAGGGAATATACATTCAACCTCAATACTAAGACTTTTGATATTGAAGAAGAGGCACCTCTCGTTAGTGACAAGCACGATATTGTCTATTCCAATCTTATGCTTGGGCTAAGAGACTATGTTGAAAAAAATAAATTTCCAGGAGTTGTCATTGGCATTTCAGGAGGCATAGACAGTGCATTTAGCGCTGTTGTCGCAACCGATGCATTAGGACCTGATAGAGTAAAAGGCATTTTAATGCCATCCCAGTTTACAAGCGAGGAAAGTAATGAGGATGCAAATCAGCTAGGTAAAAAATTAGGTATCGAGTTAATAAGTGTTTCTATAAAAGATATCGTGAATTCATACGATAGCACTCTTTCAAATTTATTCGCGGGTAAAGAAAAAGATATTACTGAAGAAAATATTCAATCAAGAACCAGAGGCGCAATATTGATGGCTTATTCAAACAAGTTTGGCCATATGGTAGTTACTAATGGCAATAAATCAGAAGTCTCAGTTGGATATTCAACTTTATACGGAGATATGTGTGGGGGGTTTTCAGTAGTTAAGGATATTTATAAATCTGATTTATATAAACTTTCCGAATGGAGAAACGAAAATCTTCCATCATTTTCAGCAATTAAAGCAAAGGAAGTTATTCCTAAAAATATTATAACAAAAGAGCCCACTGCTGAACTTAAAGAGGATCAGAAAGATAGTGATTCCCTTCCGCCCTATGATGTCTTGGATAAAATTTTGTACTTACTTGTTGAAAAAGAAAGTTCAATTAACGAGATTATTTCGAAAGGTTATGAGCCAAGCTTGGTTACAAAAGTTCAGAATTTGCTTTATAATTCTGAATATAAAAGACGACAAGCTGCTCCGGGTGTAAAAATTTCAGAGAGAAATTTTGGGTATGACAGACGATACCCAATAACTAATGCATTCAGAGATAAGGAAAAATAGATGGCAACGATAACAAGATTTGCGCCTAGTCCAACAGGATTATTGCACTTGGGCAATATCAGAACAGCCCTCATAAATTGGTTGTATGCTAAAAATAGTGGTGGAAAATTTATTCTTCGAATTGATGATACCGATCAAGAGAGGTCAAAAGATGAATACATTTCTCAAATAAAATACGATTTGGAGTGGCTGGGAATAGACTATGACGAGACTTTTAATCAGTCTTCTAGATTTGAAAGATATAAAGAGCAATTCGAAAAATTAAAATCTGATGGCAGAATATATGCTTGCTATGAAACTCCTGAAGAACTTGAGAGAAAAAGAAAGCTTCAGATGGCTGCCGGTGGAAAGCAAGTGTATGACCGTTCTGCATTAAAATTAACGGAGCAACAAATTAAAGATTATGAGAATGATGGAAGAAAACCTCATTGGCGATTTCTTCTTCAAACAGAGCGCATGAAATGGAATGATTTATTAAAGGGTGAAATTGATATTGATTTAACGAGCTTATCAGATCCTGTTTTATTTCGAGAAGATGGTGTTCCACTTTATACATTCAGTTCAGCTGTAGATGATGTTGATTACAACATTACTAATGTAATTAGAGGGGATGATCACACTAGTAATACCGCTGTACAAATTGAAATCATAAATGCATTGGATGAAAATAAAATTTCATTTGCACATCATGCCCTTTTAAAGGCATCTACAGGAGACAAACTATCAAAAAGAGACAATGTAATATCAATCGATAGTTTCAGAAAAGATAATATTGAGCCCATCTCAATTCTCAGCTTACTAGCAACGATTGGAACTTCAAATTCTATTGAACTAAAGAGTGGGATAAAACAAATCATTGACGAATTTAAACTTGAGACAATTTCAACATCACCAGGACGTATTGAAATTGATGTCCTAAAGGCGCTTAACAAAAAACAAGTCCAAAAATTTGATTATGAGGAAATTCAATCAAGACTTACTGAGATTGATGAAAATGTTGATAAAAAGTTTTGGGACACCATAAAAGGTAATTTGGAAACTGTTGAAGAAATATCTTCTTGGACTGACATTGTGTTTAACAGTAAGCCTGCTGAGTCTGATGATAAAGATTACATAAAATTAGCATTAGAGTTAATGCCAGCGGAACCGTGGGATGATGATACTTGGACCATATGGACGAATGCCATAAAAGAAAAAACAGGACGCAAGGGCAAAGAACTGTTTCTTCCATTGCGAGTAGCATTCACAGGACTGACACATGGTCCAGAAATGAAGCTTCTCATACAACTAATTGGTAGAGACAAAATTGTTGAGAGGATACAGACTTAAATGGACTTGATGCTTTACGATACATTTACCAATTCAAAAAAGAAGTTTGAGCCAATTGATCCAAATAATGTGCGAATGTACGTTTGTGGGCCAACTGTTTACGATTATGCGCATGTAGGCAATGCTCGACCAGTTATAGTGTTTGATATTTTATTTCGATTACTCCAAAAAATTTATGGCAGTGAAAATGTAACTTATGTAAGAAATATCACTGACGTTGATGATAAAATTATACACGCAGCAAATGATCAAAATGAAGACATTGGAATACTTACAGAAAAGACAATTAATTATTTTCATGACGATGCGAAATATATTGGTGCTTTAAAACCTACATTTGAGCCAAGAGCAACCGAACATATACCTGAGATGATCGAGTTGATAGAAAAACTCATATCAAAAGAGTTTGCATATGTATCGGATGGTAATGTTCTTTTTTCTTCAAATAAATTTAAAGAATATGGAAAACTCTCTGGCAAGAATTTAGATGAAATGGTTGCTGGTTCACGCGTAGGTGTAGAAAGTTATAAAAAAGAAGAGTCTGACTTTGTATTATGGAAACCTTCAAAAGAAGATGAGCCCAGTTGGAAAAGTCCATGGGGAGATGGGAGACCTGGCTGGCACATTGAATGCTCTGCAATGAGTGAAAAACTTTTGGGGGAAAATTTTGATATTCATGGAGGAGGCCAAGATTTAATATTTCCACATCATGAGAATGAAATTGCTCAAAGTGAGTGTGCAAATAATAACAAATTCGCAAATTATTGGGTTCACAATGGCTTTGTTACTGTTGAGGGTAATAAAATGTCAAAGTCTGATGGTAATTTTGTAACTGTAAATGAGTTAAAAGACAGTTTCCAAGGGGAAGTTATTAGGCTTACCATGATATCAACTCACTACAGACAACCTCTGAATTGGACCAAGGATAATCTCAATGAAAGTAAAAAAACATTAGATAAATGGTACACATTCTTGAGTAATTTTAATGGTGATGAATTAAAAGATGCAAATAATGATAGTGAAATTATGGAAACATTATTGGATGATATGAATACACCTAAAGCTATTAGCGTGCTTCATCAAAAATTTAAAGACTGCCAATCAGGGGATAAAGGCTTAGTAAGCAATTTTTTATATTCAGCAAATATGCTTGGACTTTTAAATGAAAAACCATCTGAATGGCTTTCCTGGAAAAAGGAAAATTTAAATATTAATGCCGCTCAAGTTGAGTTGCTTATTGCTCAAAGAAATGAGGCGCGATCAAACAAGAACTTTGATGATGCTGATAGGATCCGAGATGAATTAGACAAAATGGGAGTCATACTTGAAGATCAAGGTGGCGAAACAACTTGGAAAGTTAAGTAAGTGAAAGAAAAGTTATACATATTTGATACGACTCTTAGAGATGGAGCTCAAACTTACGGTGTTGATTTTAATGTTGATGAAAAAAAACTTCTCGCAAAAAAATTAGATGAGCTTGGTGTTGACTATATTGAGGGTGGATGGCCAGGCGCAAACTCAACTGATACTAAGTTTTTTAATGAAGATTTAAAATTTAAAAACTCAATGTTTACTGCGTTTGGCATGACTAAAAAATCTGGTCGCAGCGCAGAAAATGATCCTGGTTTGGCTGCAATGATAAATATTAATGCGCCTTCAGCATGTGTTGTTGGAAAATCTTGGGATTTCCATGTTGATCTTGCACTGGGAATTGCTAATGAGGAAAATTTAGAAAATATTGGAGATTCAGTAAAATTTTTAGCAAAAACAAAAAAAGAAGTACATTTCGATGCTGAACATTTTTTTGATGGTTACAAATCTAATCCAAATTATGCAATTGAATGTCTTAAAGCTGCAAAGTCAAATGGTGCACGGTGGCTTGTTCTTTGTGATACGAATGGAGGAACTCTTCCGCATGAAGTTGAAGATATCGTATCAAAAGTTTCTAAAGAAATTTCAGGAGATCATCTTGGAATTCATGCACATAATGACACAGGTAATGCAGTCGCCAATACTCTTGCTGCTGTGAGAGCAGGTGCAAGACAGGTTCAGGGCACGATAAACGGCTTAGGTGAAAGATGTGGAAATGCTAATCTAATTTCACTACTGCCAACATTTGCTTTTAAAAAAGAATTTGAAAATAAATTTGACTTATCAATTAATAAACAACAACTTAATCTTTTAACCGAGCTTTCAAGGCTCCTTGATGAAATCTTAAACAGAGTCCCAAATCGTACAGCACCTTATGTTGGCTCTTCTGCTTTTGCACATAAGGGTGGATTACATGTTTCTGCGGTTAACAAAGATCCAAAGACTTACGAACACATCAATCCTGAACTTGTGGGCAATCAAAGGCAAATTATCATTTCTGAACAATCAGGAAAATCTAATATTTTATCAAAATTAAAATCAGCAGGAATAGAAGTTAATGAAGACGATAAGACAATTCAAAAAATCTTAGATCGAGTAAAAGAAAGAGAATTTAATGGATATTCTTATGATGGTGCTGATGCTTCTTTTGAAATTCTTGTTAATAAAGTACTTGGAAAAATGCCAGAATACTTTGATGTAATCAGTTTTAATGTGAATGTTCAAAATTCAGGTGAAGAGGGGGAGACCATGTCAGAAGCTTCTGTGAAATTAAAAATTGATAATGATGAAATAATTGGCACTGGTAAAGGAGTTGGTCCAGTCAATGCATTGGATAATGCTCTTCGAAATAATTTTAAGTCAAGCCGTTATGCTGAGTACATAAACGATTTATCATTAATTGATTATAAGGTTCGAATTCTCAATACGGGTACCGATGCGATAACTCGAGTTTCAATTGAAAGTTCAGATGCAAATATGAAAAGTTGGTACACGATAGGTGTTTCAGAAAATATTATTGAAGCATCTTTTAGAGCACTTATTGATAGTGTTGAATTTAAATTAATGAAAGAACAAGTAAAAGTTTAAATTCAAATGAATTTTGATAAAATTTCAGTTATTCTTGTTGATACACAATTACCTGAAAATGTCGGCCTTGTTGCTCGCTCTATGTACAATTTCGGTTTCACTAATTTAAAACTGGTATCGCCTAAACTCGAATGGCCATCAGAAAAAGCTCTTGCTGTAGCTGTTGATGCTAAGAACATAGTTGAAAATATCATAGTATATAGCTCTCTCCGAGAGGCGTTGAGTGATACCAATTATTCGATTGGCTACACAGCACGTCTAAGAGATATGAGTAAACAATTTAGTGAAAATTTTAAAATTATTAGTGAAATAAAAGAGCAAAAAATTAATGATAGTATCGGCGTTGTTTTTGGCGGCGAAGCTTCGGGACTTACAAATGATCATTTGTCACTTATAACAAAATGTGTGACTATTGATACGCATGAAAATTTTTCATCTCTTAATTTATCTCATGCAGTCAATGTATTTTGTTATTCATTATTTTCTAAAGTATTTAAAACGGAGCAGTTAGTTGATAAGAATTCTGAGCCTCATGGAAGTCAGAATGATCTGATGTATTTTTTTGACCATTTAGAAGAAGAGCTTGAATCTAGAGGTTTTTTTCAACCTGAAGAAAAAATGCCAAAAATGAAGCAAAACTTAAGAAATATCTTTCATCGTGCTGATCTCAGTGAACGTGAGATAGCAACACTTAGAGGAGTTGTGACAGTGCTTACAGAATATAGAAAAACTAAGGAAATTTAGCTTTCAGGTTTGACATTGGCGAGGAAACCAGTATAAACCACGGATCATCAAATATGACAAAAAGAGTTGCACAAAAACATAAAATAGACAGACGTCTGAGTGTTAACCTATGGGGCAGACCAAAAAGCCCATTCAACCTAAGAAAATACAGACCCGGCCAGCATGGACAAAAGCATACAGGTAAATTGTCTGATTATGGCGTTCAATTAAATGCTAAACAAAAGCTAAAAGGTTATTATGGAAACCTCAACGAAAGACAATTCCGTAATTGTTATAAAGAGGCTATTAGACAAAAGGGTGACTCAGGTGAAAACTTAATTGCTATTTTAGAACGCAGACTTGATACTATTGTTTATCGGTCAAAGTTTGTACCAACTGTATTTGCTGCTAGACAATTTATTAATCATGGGCATGTCAAAGTTAATGGAAAAAGAGTTAATATTGCAAGCTGTCTTCTTAAAGAAGGTGATGTTGTCGAAGTCAAAGATAAATCAAAAGAGATGGCGTTAGTAGTCGAGTCAATGAAAAGCCAGGAAAGAGACATCCCAGGATACATCACAGTTGATGAAAAAAAATGTTCTTCTACTTTTGTAAGGACACCTCAGTTTGCTGAAGTTCCATATGCAACTCAAATGGATCCAAAACTAGTTATCGAGTATTACTCTCGATAATATTAAAATGAGTGCATCGCACTGGTTTTCCAAATCTTATACTGAAGCTAAGAAACGGTTTAATGAGTCTGTTAACCAACTAGAGTCACTGGGTCATCAAGTACAACGTGATAGCTTATCATTAGATTTAGTAGGTCCTGATGGAGAGGATCTCACAATAGATATCGCAGTTCTTGGATCTTTAACAAGTAATAAATTATTGTTATATACCTCCGGTATACACGGCGTTGAGGGTTTTGCCGGTTCAGCTATACAACTTTCAGTCATTGATATGTTGAAAAATCAAAAGCTAATTGAGGATTATTGCATAATCTTCGTACATATCATTAATCCTTTTGGCATGGCTTGGCACCGAAGAGTCAATGAAAACAATGTCGATATGAATAGAAATTTTATTAACACGCATAGCGGTGAGCCTGATGGCTATAAAAAAATAGATAAATTTTTGAATCCAAACACAATACCAAAAAAATTTGAATTATCCTTTTATATAGATGGAATAAAATTAATTTTGAAATATGGTTTCACTAATTTCAAGCAATGGTTTGCTCAAGGTCAGTACACAAGGCCATCCAGCCTGCAGTATGGAGGTGAAAAACTCCAAAAAGGTCCTAAATTATTAATTGATTGGTTAAGAAATAACTTAAAAGAAACTCAAATGATATTTGGTATCGATTTGCACACTGGTCTTGGTAAATCTGGTTACGATACAATTTTAATTTCAGACCAAATTGGTGAAGCTGATTATGAATTGCTTCAAAATTTATATGGAAGTCATATAGCACCGTTGGATCCAAATAAGGGGGTGGGCTATCACGTGACAGGCGACATTCACTCTGGAATTTCAGCTGAATTTCCATCTATTAAGTGGCTTACAATCACACAAGAATTTGGAACTTATGGACCAGTAACAGTTTTTAAAAATTTAAGAGCTGAAAATAGATGGACACAAAACAATAAACTCAATGATCCGCTGGATATTATGAAACATTGGAGTAGAAATAATTTATTACGTACATTTAATCCAGACAGTAGGAAATGGCATGAAAGTTTAATTGTGCGAGGAAAGATTGTATTTAATAGAGCAGTCGAATATCTTATTTCAATAGACTAATCGTACGTAATACCTTTTGTATCAAAAACTGATGCTAACTCCCCACTTTTATGCATGTCTAAAATAATATCGCATCCTCCAATAAACTCGCCCTTAATATAAAGTTGTGGAATTGTAGGCCAGTTAGTGAAATCTTTAATGCCTTGTCTTAGTTCGTCACTTTCCAAAATATTTACATCTTTATAATTTACGTTCATAAAAGAAAGAGTATTTACAACAGCATTCGAAAAACCACATTGAGGCTGGTCCTTTGTCCCTTTCATAAAGAGAACTACATCGTTTTGATCAACAATGTTTTTTATTTCATCTTGCACATTATCAGTCATGAATGAAGAATTAACTGCTTTTTATAATTATTCAATAATAATTTTGAGCCCTTTAGGTCAAAATTCATTAAACCATTTTGTATGGTGGTCAATTAAGCTTGATAATTCAACCTCTCCAATTGAATTGATTGAGATAGATGTTCCTCCAATTTCTCCAATTCTCTCTATTTTGACACCACTCTTGCTTGCGTCAACTTCTAGTTGTTCAAGTTTATTTTGTGAGACCTCAACCAGGTACCTAGCTTGATCCTCTCCAAAAAAGAAACCGTGAAGAAAATCTTTAGTTATATCAATTTTTATACCTTGCTTACCTGAAATGCACATTTCAGCAATTGCAATAAGAACACCACCTTCACCAACATCATGAACAGATTTTAGCAATTTCTTAGCGACACAATCTAGAATGAATTTTCCATTTTTTAATTCATCATCCAAATTAATTGATGGGGTACCGCCGTCTTCTCTACTTTGTATGATTGAGAGATAATGACTATTGCCTAAATGATTGTAGCTTTCCCCAATGAGGCATAAAACATTACCCTCATTTTTAAGATCTATTGTCATTGTATTAGATAAATCTCTAATTAGTCCAACTCCACCAATAGCGGGAGTAGGATAAATCCCTTCACCGTTAGTTTCATTATAGAGTGATACATTTCCTGAAATGACAGGGTAATTAAGCTTACTGCAAGCATCTCCCATGCCACGAATGCATTCTACAAATTGTCCCATGATTTCTGGCTTTTCAGGATTTCCAAAATTCATACAATCTGTAATTGCAATTGGTTCAGCTCCGGATGCAACAATATTACGCCAAGTTTCAACAACCGCATGCTTTCCTCCTTCATAGGAATTATGTCTGCAGTATGTGGGTGAACAGTCTGTACTGATCGCTATTCCTTTGTTCGTTCCATGCACTCTGACAACAGCTGCATCAGAACCAGGTCGCACAACTGTATCTGCCATAACCATGTGATCATATTGTTCCCATATCCATTTTCTGCTGCATAAACTTGGATGGCTGATCATTTTTAATAAATCGCTTAGGATATCTTTATCTTCAAAATCCTTACTTTCGAAACTAATTAGGGGAGAAGGGTCATTGACAATATAATCTCGCTGATACTCTGGCGCATCCTCTACCAAAATATTAATTGGTATACTTGCCTGCTCTTCACCATTCATATGCAATATTAATTTTTTTGTATCTGTAACTTCACCAATCACTTCAAATTCAAGATCCCATTTTTTAAAAATGCTTCGGGCAAGTTCCTCTTTTTTGGGCTGAATAACCATTAGCATTCTTTCCTGACTTTCTGAAAGCATGAGTTCGTAGGCAGTCATGTTAGCCGCTCGTATTGGAACCTTAGATAAATTTATATCAATCCCTACATTTCCTTTGGATGCCATCTCAATTGATGATGAAGTTAAACCTGCAGCTCCCATATCTTGAATTGCTATAATTGCATCCTCTTTCATGAGTTCTAGACAAGCCTCAAGTAATAGTTTTTCAGTAAAAGGATCGCCTACTTGAACAGTGGGTTTTTTTTCTTCAGAGTCATCATCAAATTCAGCTGATGCCATTGTTGCACCATGAATACCATCTCTACCTGTTTTTGAACCAACATACACTACTGGATTTCCTATTCCTGCAGCCGCTGAATAGAAAATTTTATCTTTTTTTGCGATACCAACTGTCATAGCATTTACCAAAATATTGCCATTGTACGATGGATGAAAATTTACTTCACCTCCAACAGTTGGAATTCCAATACAATTTCCGTAACCACCAATACCACCGACAACACCTGAGACTAAATGCTTTGTTTTTGGATGATTGGGATCTCCAAATCGAAGTGCATTCATGTTTGCTACAGGTCTTGCGCCCATAGTAAATACATCTCTCAAAATACCCCCTACACCAGTTGCAGCTCCTTGATAAGGCTCTAGAAATGAAGGATGATTATGACTTTCCATTTTGAATACCGCAACATCTCCATCATCGATATCAATAACACCCGCGTTTTCACCTGGTCCTTGGATAACTCGTTCCCCTGAGGTTGGTAATTTTTTTAGCCAATACTTAGACGATTTATAGGAGCAATGTTCATTCCACATTGCACTAAATATTCCAAGTTCAGTAAGATTGGGTTCACGCCCAAGACCCTCAACAATTTTTTCAAACTCGTCAAGTTTAAGACCGTGACTTTCTACAAGTGATTTTTCTGTATCAAAATGCCAATTGGATGAAGTCATTAACTTAGAAGACTTTCAAAAATATTTCTTCCATCATCACACCCATGAATGCTTTCAGCTGCTCTTTCGGGGTGCGGCATCATACCTAGTACATTTTTGCTTTTGTTGAACACCCCGGCAATATTATTTATTGATCCATTTGGATTTGAATGGGAATTGATATCTCCGTTTTCGTCACAGTATTGGAAGGCAATTTGATCGTTATCTTCTATTTCTTTTATTTGATTACTGTTAGCAAAATAATTTCCCTCGTTGTGAGCTATTGGCATTTTCGAAATAGTGGATTTATTAGTAAACATGGTTTTTGTATTTGTTGGTTTAATTATTATGTCGCGACATATAAAACTTAAACTACTATTTCTCATTAGTGCACCTTGAAGAAGACCACTTTCAATTAGAATTTGAAATCCATTACAAATTCCCATTACCGGCACACCTTTATTTGCATTTTCAATCACACTTTTCATGATAGGTGACGTTGATGCCATCGCGCCACATCGTAAATAATCACCATAAGAAAACCCACCAGGAACAACAATTAAATCTGATTGATTTATTGTCGAGTCTTTATGCCAAACCATTTCAGGCGAAGAGCCAATAATATTTTGAATTGCAACAGCTACATCTCTGTCGCAGTTCGAACCTGGGAAAACAATTACATGTGTCTTCATCTAACTTTCAATTTCTACTGAGTAGTCTTCAATAACTAAGTTAGCCAATAATTTCTCACACATATCATTACACTGCTTCTCAGCTTCCTCTTTACTGTTACTGTTGATTTCGAGTTCTATGAATTTTCCCTGTCTGACATCATTAACGTTGTCGAATCCAAGAGATTTCAGTGAATTTGCAATAACTGAGCCTTGAGGATCAAGTACGTCTTTTTTTAATGTGATATGAATTTTGGCAAGCATTAGACTTTAATGCACGATTCCTAATCTTGAGGCAACCTCCTCATATGCACTTAATAAGCTGCCGAGGTTTCTTCTGAACACATCCTTATCAAGTTTCTTATTAGTTTTTTTATCCCATAATCGACAAGAATCAGGACTTATTTCATCAGCTAATACAATTTTTTTGGGGTTTGATGAAAGTCTGCCGAATTCAATTTTGAAATCTACAAGTATAATATTCTTTTTGAGAAAAAGATTTCTTAAGTGCTTATTAATTTGAAGAGACATTTTATCTATTTTTTTAAGCTCAGAGTTTGTTGCCCAACCAAAAGTGATAAGATGATCTCTTGAAATCATTGGATCATCCAAACTGTCTTCTTTGTAATAATATTCTAGTAAAGGTTTTTTAAGTTTTAATCCTTCTTTAATCCCTAATTTTTTAGCAATAGAGCCAGCTGTTATATTTCTTACAACAAATTCAATCGGAATAATTTCACATTTTTTTATAAGTTGCTCACGGTCATTCAGCTTTTCTTCAAAATGTGTTGGGATACGTTTTGACTTAAGGTAATGCATAATGTAAGCAGAAATATGATTGTTTAGTACGCCTTTGCCTTTAAAAATTTTATGTTTCTTTTTATTATAGGCTGTAGCATCGTCTTTAAAAATTTGAATGAGTGTGTTTTTTTTAGGCCCTTTAATAATTTTTTTAGCCTTACCTTCATATAAAGTTTTAGATGATCTCATTGCAGGTAATAAAAATATTTGTTAAGATAAGTGCTTAAATTAAATTAAATTCATTCAAAAGTACAAAAAATCATGAAAAAACTTGATGAGAGAAAAAAGGGTTTCGAGGGTAAGTTTGCTCGTGACCAGGAACTAGAGTTTAAAATATTAGCCCGTAGAAATAAGTATTTAGGTGTGTGGGCAGCTGAAAAATTAGGCATATCAGGCCCTGGTGTTGAAGAATATTTTGCAGAGGTTGTAAAATCAGATCTTGAAGAAGACGGGGATATGGATGTTTTTAGAAAGGTTAGAAAGGATTTTGACGATAAAGGTATTTCAATTTCAGACGACGAATTAAGACAAAGTATGGATCAATTTTTACTTCAAGCAAAAGAAGAAATTATTGGTAAAGACAACATATAAGAGTTTTTTATGAAGTATCAGTTTGCCCAAAAAAAGAAAAAGTCGGTAAAAAAGAAAGTAACTAAAAAAAAGAAGCAAGTTACTAAAAAAAGGATTGTTAAGAAATCAACAAAGAAAAAATCAGTTAATAAAAAGAAAGCTTCTTTAGTGGATATGATTGATCGTTCTAATTATGTCGTATTTTACTATGCAGGAGCTTATGCGCTGATTTTTGGTTTATTTGCAGTCGCAATTTACTATTCAAATTAAATTACTTAAAAACTTTTTTGAAAATATAGTCAGTTCTGCGAGCGGCATGTTTTAAATCTAAAATTTTTGATATTTCTTTTTTGCTTAGGTAATTTTTTAATTCTTCATCTTTGTTAAGTATTATCTCAAAATCTGCATTCGTTTTCCATACTTTCATTGCATTACGTTGAACTATCTTGTACGCATTTTCTCGTGATAAACCTTTTTGTGTCATTGCCAGCATTAAACCTTCTGACATTGGCAATTTTTTTAATCTATCTAAATTAGTTTTCATATTTTTAGGATATATAACAAGATTTGATATCACATTATTCATTCGTGAAAGTGCAAAGTCGATTATAATATTTGCATCTGGCGCCATTATTCTCTCTACACTTGAATGTGATATGTCTCTTTCATGCCAAAGAGTAATATTTTCTAAAGCAGGAACCGTATAACCTCTAATCAGTCTTGCCAGTCCAGTTAAATTCTCAGTCAGAACTGGATTTCTTTTGTGAGGCATCGCTGATGACCCTTTTTGTCCTTTTGAAAAAAATTCTTCAACTTCTAAAACCTCAGTTCTTTGCAAATGTCTTATCTCAGTAGCTAAACGTTCAATCGAACTTGCAATTACTGCAAGAGTATTAAAATATACTGCGTGACGATCTCTTGGAATTATTTGAGTTGAAATCGTTTCTGCTTTCATGCCCAACTTTTTTGCGACGTACTGTTCAACACGTGGATCAATATTTGCATAATTGCCAACTGCACCTGAAATCGCACAAACATTTATTTCTTCGATTGCTTTTAAAAAACGCTTATAGTTCCTCCAAAATTCTGCATAAAAAGATGCCATTTTAACTCCAAAGGTTGTGGGTTCCGCATGAATTCCATGACTTCTTCCAATGCATGGTGTGTTTTTATGTTTTATTGCAATCTTTTTTAATGATTTTAGTAAATTTAATAGTTCCTTCTCAATAATGACCGAGGACTGTTTTAGTTGAACATTAAAAGCCGTATCTAAAATATCTGAAGAAGTTAGACCTTGGTGAAGAAATCTTGCAGGTGGACCCGCGTATTCAGAAATTGTTGTTAAAAAAGCAATTACATCGTGTTTCACTTTTTTTTCAATTTGGTCAATTCTCTTTTCATTAATCTTTGCTTTTGATCTAATTTTTTTACTTGTTCCCTTAGGAACAGTTCCTAATTTTTCCATGGCTTCACAAGCGTAGAGCTCAATATCAAGCCATATTTTAAATTTAGAGTTAGAGCTCCAAACGTCAGTCATCTCGGCTCTAGAATAACGAGGGATCATATAAGTATGTTTTTAATCTTTAATTTACGGTTTATCAAGCCCAGCAGGTGATTTTGTAAAAATTTCTACGCCATCGTTGGTAATGCCAATACTATGCTCAAATTGTGCTGACAAACTTTTATCTTTTGTAACAGCCGTCCAACCATCGCCTAACATTCTAACATCATATTTTCCAAAATTTATCATCGGCTCTACCGTAAAAAACATGCCTGGTTCAATTCTTTCACCTTTACCTTTATCCCCGTAGTGAAGAATGTTTGGAAACTCATGAAAAACTTTTCCTAGTCCATGACCACAAAAATCACGAACAACACTGTAGTTTTGTTTTTCTGCATACGTTTGAATTGCACTACCAATATCACCTAATGTTGCATCAGGTTGAGCAGCATTAATGCCTTCATGCATTGCTTGGAAAGTACAATCAATTAATTTTTGTGCTTTGGCATTTATTTTTCCAACAGGAAACATGCGGCTCGTATCGCCGTGCCAGCCATCAACAATTACAGTTACATCAATATTTACAATATCTCCATTTTCTAAAATTCTTGATGAAGGTATTCCATGGCATATTACGTGATTAATTGAAGTACAAACTGACTTAGGATAGCCCTTATAAAATAAAGGGGCAATAAGGCCTCCATGACGAACTATATAATCAAATGCAATATTATCTAACTCTTCAGTAGAAACACCAGGCTTTACTTTTTCAACAAGAAGATCCAAAGTAGATGCTGCAAGATTACCTGCTTTTCGCATCCCTTCAAAGTCATTTGAGCTATGAATAGTGTTATTCAATTTAATATCTTTATTTTTTTATTTACACTTATACCATTTCTACTAAAAGAACAGTCATAACATAATGGTTCTACACCCATTTTTTTAACCTTCTTAAAAGTATCTGCATATTTAGTATCAATATCTGCAGCGATCTTAAACTTACTGCAATCATCTCTTTGGACTAAGAAAAGCATTACAGCTCTAACAGACTTGGTTGGTAGAGTGGAAAGCTCATTTAAATGCTTTAGTCCTCTTTCAGTGACCGCATCGGGAAATTCTGCAATTGATTCATCTCTCGATAAAGTAACATTTTTAACTTCTACATATATTTCTTCATTTTTTTTTTGAACTAAGAAGTCAATTCTAGAATTTTGTCCGTACTTAACTTCTCTTTTAAATGATACAATATTTCCTAGCTCTGAAATTTTGCCATTACTTATTGCTTCCTCAACAATTCGATTAGCTCGATGAGTATTTACTCCAACCATTGCTCCGTTTGATTGAATTGCTTCTAAAGTAAATTTTAGTTTTCGGTTAGGATCATCTGCTTCTGTTAAATAGACCAAATTATCTTTTTCAAGCAATCCCATCATAGAGCCTGTATTAGGACAATGAGCTGTGACAATTTTTTTACTATCAAGTTGAACATCTACAAAAAATCTCTTATATCTCTTTATGAACTTACCAGTGAGGAAATTTTTCGAATTTTTTGACATAAGCTTATGAAAGCATCATTGATTATTATAGGTAATGAAATTTTATCAGGTCGTACACAAGATAAGAATCTATCATATCTTGCAAATTGGTTGAATGAAATAGGTATTCAATTAACAGAAGTCAGAGTAATTCGTGACGAAGAGGATGTGATTGTTGAGACAGTTAACCATTTAAGAAAAACTTATGACTATGTGTTTACCACTGGGGGCATTGGGCCAACACACGACGACATCACTTCAGAGTCAATTGCTAAAGCATTTTCTGTTGATTTGGAAATAAATCAGGGAGCGCTCTCAATATTAAAAGAGTATTATAAAGATGGAGAGCTCACAGAAGCTCGAATGAAGATGACTAAGATGCCTGTTGGCTCAGAGCTCATTGAAAATCCAGTCAGTAGAGCGCCAGGGTTTAAAATGGACAATGTATTTGTTTTGGCAGGTATACCAGGAATTATGCAAGGAATGTTGGAGGGGGCTCGTCAATTTCTTAAGAAAGGGGATGTGGTAAAATCTAAATCAGTCGACATTTTTACCCCCGAAAGCAATGTGGCCGAGATACTGACTAACCTTCAGGCAAAATATAGCTCGGTTGAAATAGGCAGTTATCCATTTAGCAAGGAAAATAGATTTGGAACATCAATTGTTATGCGTTCAACGAGCGATGATCAGCTTTCAAAATGTGATACAGAATTAAAGGAATTAGTTAAAAATTATGATACAAAACATTGTTAATTTTTATCCACAAATCTCTAAGTAATTGATTTTATTTATTATTATTATTTTTTTAATATTTACTTAAGTAGGATTCTCAATAATAATTGCCTAATTTTATAAAATTAAGGGGAAAATAAACATGAAAGTATTAATGCTAAATCCCGGAGATCAGGTAGCCATTTCGTTTTGGTTGATCTCTATGGCCATGGTTGCCGCTACTGCTTTCTTCTTTCTTGAAAGAGATCGTGTAGCTGCTAAATGGAAAACGTCCCTAACAGTTGCTGGTTTGGTCACTGGTGTGGCGGCGTGGCACTATTTCTACATGAGAGATGTATGGGTAGCTACAGGTGATTCGCCAACAGTCCTTCGTTATATTGACTGGTTGATTACTGTGCCTCTACAAATCGTAGAATTCTATGTAATTCTTGCAGCGATGACTGCTGTTGCTTCAAGCCTTTTCTGGAGACTACTAATTGCATCAATTATTATGCTTGTCGGCGGTTATCTCGGTGAAACTGGAGCGATGAATGTAACACTAGCCTTTGTAATTGGTATGGCTGGATGGTTGTATATCATCTACGAGGTTTTTGCAGGTGAAGCGAGCAAGGCAAGTGCTGGTAGTGGGAATGCTGCCGGTCAGACTGCATTTAACGCATTGAGATTAATTGTTACAGTAGGATGGGCAATTTATCCAATTGGTTATGCTGTGGGTTACTTCGGTGGCGGCGTTGACGCTGGCGCATTGAACTTAATCTATAACCTTGCAGACTTTGTTAATAAAATTGCATTTGGTATGGCTATTTATGTAGCTGCAGTATCAGACAGCAACTAGTTAACTGCAAAGTAAATAATAAAGAAGGGGCCTTCGGGCCCCTTTTTTTTATCCATTGTTAAAGTTCTGGAACTTAATTACACATAGAGCTATAAATTACCTTATTGGCCTCATGGCGGAATTGGTAGACGCAAAGGACTTAAAATCCTTTGGGATTTATTCCCGTCCCGGTTCGAGTCCGGGTGAGGCCACCAGAAAACTAGCTAATTTTTATGAGTGATGTGAGAGGAAATTTTGGTTATACTTTTATATATGAAAAATCTTAGGACCTATATTTGCTCAATCTTTTGTATCTTTTTGTTAATAGGTATTTCAAATGCTTCTAATTTAGAAAATAGAGTTGCTTCATATTTTAATGGTCTAGCTAATAGCTTAGGCACAAGTGTCTCTTCATTATTGGGAGAAAATAGTAGAGTTAAGTATCTTGATTTAAATTTGGGTGTACAAGAGCATTTTAAGCCAACAATCTCACTTACTAATGTGAATATGATTTCTGAGTATGGCAATAACGCAATATTTAATCAAAACTCTCTAAACCTTCATAACAATGACCAAACAATCAATTTAGGCATTGGTCACAGAACTCTACTAAATGATGACAAAGTTTTATTTGGATTGAATGTATTCTTTGATTATGCATTTGATGACGCACATCAGAGAAATGGAGCCGGCCTTGAGGTATTAAGTAGTGTTTTTGATTTGAGATCTAATATTTATGATGCCACATCAGGTATTGAAACCGTTTCGACAGGGAAAGATGAAGAGGCGATGGACGGATGGGATATGCGACTTGACTATCATTTACCTATTAAAGCAAATGTGAGATTGTTTGCGGGGTTATTTGAATTTGAAAATGCAGCCGGTTCATATGAATTAGAAGGAGAGAAGTACGGACTTAATGTAATTGGTAACAATCTCGATTTAGAAATTGGATATATCGATGACAATAAAACAGGTGATGGCACATTTGCTAATATAAGTTATGTTGTGCCTCTAAGTGGTAATAGTTCTTTTAAAAATAACTCTTCTAACTATTTTGAATATACATCCGTTGCTGAAAGACTGTATGAACCAGTTAAACGTGAAAATAAGATTAGAGTTGTCTCTACAACACTAAATGTTAAAGCAAGTGGGTTTTAGATAATGAAATTCAATGTAATAATCAAAATATATACTTTTTTATTTTTAATTTTTGCTCCTATGTCGAGCTTGTTTGCTGACAGCCATGTTAATAGTTGCACTATCACAAATGGAGTATTTTCAGCCGCTGAAGTAATAGGTGATGGAGCTGGAGAGTATTGTGCGAGCGCGCCAGAAACGTATGAAATTGTTGCTTATGAAATGTATCTTTGTACAGCAGCTCCAACCGCACCCACATTATCTTCGTCGATGGGATTAGATAATTGCTTTAAAAATTGGGAGTCACCCGCTGGTGCAACGCTCCCTCTTCAACAAAACCAAACAAGAGACATGCCAGGCATTATGTCTAGGCCACCAAATGAGACGTATACTCACGGTGTCATGTTAATTGATAATACATTTGGAATCACTATGGCCATGCAGTTCGATGGAGCGGTTGGTGGACAAGATGGTACTTCAGGTGTTTTCTGTGCATCGGTTGCTGGCAATGAAACATATGGTTCGGGTGGAAATATACCTTCTGCTAGCTCAACGTGTGGATCCTCAGCAATCACGCCTGGAAAATTTGTTGAAACTCTTACAAGCTTTGATAGTGGCGATTTTGATGCAGATGTATCAGCAGATAATTTGAATGGTACTTCCGCATCCATAAGTGGTTACTTGGTTGATACAGATGGAAACTTGGCCGAGAACGACGCTGATGTAGATAAATTAATTGGGTCACTAGTTTTCGCCTCAACGGTAAGCTTTACAGATGCAACTACTACTCTAACAATGTCATTCAATGTCGGTGAGGGAATGTCACTTTATGACGATGGTTCAGATCAGATAACTTTTGGCAGTGGACCTTTTCAGGCAATTTTAACGACTGATTAGTTTAAAATTTAAATTGTTCATTTAAAATTCTTTCATCAAATGAATGATCTTCATCGAATAAAAGTTCTACAACTTGATCTTTACTTTGATGTACTTCAACAGAACTGATATCTCTAAACTCAGTACTATCAGCGACAACACTTACGGGTCTTTTCTTACTATCAATAATTTCAAATTTCACATTTGACTCGTTATTTAATATTGCACCTTTCCATCTTCTAGGTCTAAAAGCACTGATAGGAGTTAATGCAAGAACATCGGCATTTATTGGGAGTATTGGACCGTGAGCAGATAAATTGTAAGCTGTGCTACCAGACGGTGTTGAAATTAATACACCATCACAGATTAGTTCATCTAACCTAACTTTGCCATCAACTGAAATTTTAATTTTTGATGCTTGATGTGTTTCTCTAAGTAATGATACTTCGTTAATAGCAATCGCCTCATGAATTGAGCCATCGACACTCACAGCTTTCATTATCAAAGGAGATATTTTTATTGATTGAGATTGATTAATTCTATTTACCAAATCATTTTGATTTGAGGAATTCATCAGAAATCCAACACTACCATAATTTAATCCAAAAATAGGCAAGTGTCTGTCCATATGAGATTTTATGGCTTCAAGCATAAATCCATCACCGCCCAGTACTACTATCACATCAGCTTTATCAAATTCATTTTTACCAAACTTATCTTCTAAAATCTTTTTCTGAGAACTTGCCTCATCACTGTTAGAAGCCAAAAAAACTGGTTTATTTAAATTCATGGTTTTTTACCTACAAAAAAGTATTCCTTTATCCTAAAATCTTCTCTAATTGAACATAATTAATTAATTATTCTTATCTTATGTCTTTAGATGGGTATTTACTCTCAATAGATCAAGGCACAACCAGTTCAAGGGCCTTAATTTTAGATACTAATGGCAATATCATTAGTCAAAAAAACTATGAATTTAATCAGTATTTCCCGAATGATGGTTGGGTTGAGCATGATCCAATAGAAATTTTAAAGACAACTCAAGACGCTATTAACTTTGTAATAAAAGAAACAAACATTAGTCCAAAAGACATCAATATCGCAGGTATGACGAATCAGAGAGAGACGGTTGTAGCATGGAATAAATTAACAGGAGAGCCAGTCTATAATGCTATAGTATGGCAGGACAGACGAACAGAGAACTTTTGTGAGACTCTTAGAGAAAAAAATTTAATAAAACTTATCCAATCAAAGACTGGTCTTATTATTGATCCATACTTTTCGGCAACGAAAATTCAGTGGATTATTGAAAATATTGAAGAAGCAAAAAATTTAATGAATGAAAATAATCTGTTAGTTGGAACTATTGATACTTGGCTTATTTGGAATTTTACAAAAGGAGAATGTCATTTCACTGATGTTACAAATGCATCAAGAACTATGCTTTACAATATAAATGAAGATTGTTGGGATGATGAATTATTAAAAATATTTAATATTAACAAAAAAATTTTACCTGATGTAAAAAATTGTGTTGATGATTTTGGAATAATAGACCCTAGTTTCTTTGGAGAAAAAATTTCAATAGGCGGTGTAGCTGGTGATCAACAGGCAGCAACAATTGGACAGGCTTGTTTCAAGGAAGGAATGGTTAAATCTACTTATGGTACAGGTTGTTTTTTATTAATGAATACTGGAAGTAATTTTATAGAGTCTCAGTCCAATTTATTGTCCACCACAGCTTACAATATATTCGATAAAAAAGATTTTGCTTTAGAGGGTAGTATCTTTAATGCGGGCACTGTTGTTCAATGGATGCGCGATGAAATGAATTTTATTAACGATGCAAGTAAGGTAGAAGAGCTCGCATATAAAAGTACCAACGAAATACAATTCATTCCTGCTTTTACTGGTTTGGGTGCTCCTTATTGGAACTCTGATGTAAGGGGTCAAATTACAGGAATTACTAGAGATACTTCTAAGGCTGATATTGCTATGGCTGCACTAAAATCAATATGTTATCAAACAAGAGATCTCGTTGAGTGCCTGCTTAAAGATACAGAGTTAAAGAGAAATGATTTTACTATTCGAGTTGATGGAGGCATGTCTAAAAATAATCTTATGATGCAATTATTATCGGATATCACTCAAATAAGAATTGAAAGACCTTTAAATCAAGAGTCGACTGCTATGGGTGCAGCTTACTTAGCTGGAATGAAATCTGGCGTTTACAAAGATGTTGCAGAGGTCGAGAAATTATGGAAGACTGATTGCAAATTTGAACCTAATATTTCGTTGGACGAGGCAGATCAACAATATTATAGATGGTTAAAAAATGTAAAAGGACTGATTAATAATGGTTGATGTAAAAAATAGTGTTTCAAAGGAAGAATGGGGAACAAGACAAGACTTGGCGGCATTCTATAGATCAATTCCATATTTTGGTTGGGATGATTTAATATTTACACATATCTCTGCTAAAGTTCCTGGGGCTGATGATGAATTTCTAATTAACCCTTATGGATTTTTATTTGACGAAATAACTGCTTCAAACTTGGTGAAGGTTAACTTAAAGGGAAAAATACTTAGTGACACAAATAATTTTATAAATCCTGCAGGTTTTACCATTCATAGCGCAATACATGAGTCAAGAGAGGATGCACATTGTATCGTACATCTTCACTCAAATGACGGTGTGGCAGTAGCCTCACTAAAAGATGGTTTGTTGCCTTTATCTCAAACTGGAATGTTAGTTAGGAGTCAAATCGCATACCACGATTATGAAGGAGTTGCTCTTTTTGAAGAAGAAAAAGAGCGATTAGTAAAGGATCTTGGTGAAGCACGCTTAATGATACTTAGGAATCATGGGACATTGGCTTTAGGTAAAAATGTTGCAGAAGCATTCACTAATATATATTTTTTAGAAAAAGCCTGCTCTTATCAAGTAAGAGCTCTTTCTGGAAATCTTGAATTGAACTACCCCTCAGAGGAATCAATTGAAACAACAAGACAACAAGGTGAGGGAAGAGAAATGGCTGCGGCTTTACTATGGCCTGCAGTGAAAAGAAAGATGGAACGATTAGACTCATCTTTTCTGAATTAATCAAAATAAATAAGGAGATATAGATGAAAGTATTGTGTATTTTATACGATGATCCAAAAGGGGGTATGCCGTCAAGTTATCCTGTTGGAACTTTGCCAAAAATTGAAAAGTATCCAGATGGACAGACATTACCAACGCCAAAAGGTATTGATTTTAATCCAGGAGAATTGCTTGGATGTGTTTCTGGTGAACTAGGCCTAAGAAAATTTCTTGAGGATGCTGGCCATACATTGGTGGTTACAAATGATAAAGATGCTCCTGGATGCGCAGCTGAAAAAGAACTTGTTGATGCTGATGTAGTAATTTCACAACCTTTCTTTCCATTTTATTTAACAAAAGAACGTATTGCTATGGCTAAAAATCTGAAAATGGCAATAACTGCTGGTATCGGTTCAGACCACGTTGATTTACAGGCTGCCATGAATAATAAAATTGATGTCATGGAAGTTACCTTTTGTAATTCAAGGTCTGTAGCTGAGCATATTGTGATGATGATTTTATCTTTGGTGAGAGATTATCATAACCAATACAGAATTATTAATGAGGGCGGATGGAATATTGCAGATGCAGTGCAAAGATCATACGACCTTGAAGGTATGCATGTAGGCACAGTTGCAGCTGGAAGAATAGGCCTAGATGCATTAAGAAAACTTAAGCATTTTGACGTTCACATGCACTATTTTGACAGACACAGATTACCAGAGTCAGTAGAAAAAGAATTGAATTTGACTTTTCATGACTCAGTTGAGTCAATGGTTGGAGTATGCGATGTTGTTACAATCAATTGTCCACTTCACCCTGAAACTGAAAATCTATTTGACGATGAAATGATCGGAAAAATGAAAAAGGGAGCATATATTGTAAATACTGCACGTGGTAAAATTTGTAATCGAGATGCAATTGCGCGCGCATTAGAGTCGGGTCAATTAAGTGGTTATGCTGGTGATGTATGGTTTCCACAACCTGCTCCAAATGATCATGTGTGGAGAACGATGCCAAATCATGGAATGACTCCCCATACCTCAGGAACTTCGCTATCAGCACAAGCAAGATATGCAGCTGGTGTAAGGGAAATTCTTGAATGCTTCTTTGCTGGAGAGGTTCAAAGAACAGAATACACAATTGTTAAAGATGGCGCACTTGCTGGAACAGGTGCTCACTCTTATAGTGAAGGTTCTGCTACAAGTGGTTCCGAAGAAGCGGCAAAATACCAGAGAAAATAGTCTAAATTTTATATTGGGACGGAGTAAAATCCGTCCTATATAGTACTTTTATGTTAAGTGTATTTAAAAATTATTTTTCACACTCAACCATTTATGGCTTCTTCATAATGGCAGTTGTTGGAATGTACTATATTGTTTCAAACGGACTGTTGTCTGAATATTTATTTTGGTTTTTTATACCAATTGTTCTAGCCCCTTTTTATGAATGGTATGTTCATAAGTATCAACTACATAGAGAACTAACAAAAAAAGAAGGTTGGTACAGAAGGTATCAAATTATACTGCACCATGGACACCATAGAGATCCCGATAATATTAAACTTCAATTTGCGCCATGGAGATACCTAATCTATACATATGGACAAGTATATTTGCTCTATTCACTTATACTTTGGAGCTTTCCTGCAGCAATGGTACCTTTTACAGGACATCTAGTTTATCACTTGTGGTACGAGTGGATTCATTTGGCTCATCATTCCAAAGAGTATAAACCTGTTTCAGTAATTGGAAAAAAATTACGAGATGCCCATATGAGTCACCATTTTCATAATGAGAATTACAACTGGGGTATTACAAATATGATCGGTGATTATTTCTTTGGTACTTTAAAAGATAACAAAACTATAAAAAAAAGTACTACTGCAAAATCAATAGCGGGTTATATAGATTAAATAAGTGGTGCTCCCTCGCGGACTTGAACCGCGAACTTATTGATTACAAATCAATTGTACGGAGTTCTGCCGTGTTGGGATATTCAAGTATAGCACTTTGCTAGTTCCACGTGAAACACTTTCTTCTCTCTCTTCATTAACATTAATACTCGAAGGGAGAGTAAAACTATGGCCAAGATTTATGAAAGCCTACCTACATACCAAGACGAAGTTGCCCATGAAAAACAAATGCTGGAGAATGGCAAACTCCGAACCAACAAAAGACGGCTTGAGCACGTACAACGAGGCGAAGAGTCAGTCACATCTTACGGCAAGGAGATGGTCAAACGCACCATCAGACCTCTTGCCAAATTAATCCAAGAATACCTTATCGAACAAGACGACAAGACAGGCGGAAGGCCAGAGATAGCCTTTCAGCATTTATGTGAAGTAGAACCAGAAATTTCTGCATTAATCACAGCCAAGCATGTCATCAACACTGTCACGCAACAGAAGCCTTTTACAGGCTCATGTATTGCGCTAGGAGGCAAGCTTGAGACTGAGGTCGCTATGAAGACATTCAAAATCACAAACTCAGAGCTCTATGAGACGATTATGAGAGATTTAGATGCAAGGCCTACCCGTCATTATACGTACAGACGTAGGAAGCTGAGAGAGTCAGCAAACAGAGCAGGTGTAGGTTGGCTTGAATGGAGCAAGACCGACAAGCTGCATGTAGGCATCCGCCTGGTTGAAATGATGGTGCTTGCTACAGGTTTGATAGAGATTGGTCACGACATTGTGAAAAAGAAAAAGACCAAGGTCATCAAAGTTACACAAAAAACCATGGAATGGATTAAACACAGGAGTGCCTGGAATGAATTATTATCTCCAGAGTATATTCCTATGGTCACAAGGCCTTTAGGGTGGACATCTCCGCAAGGTGGTGGTTATGACCTTCTCAAGCTTGATTTAGTGAAACAAAGAAACAAGCGGTACAAGGAGGAGTTGGCCAGCTATCAGATGCCAGCGGTTTATTCTGCAGTAAATCACATGCAGGCCACACCATTTCAAATAAATAGATTTATCTTTGATGTGATGAACCATGCCTGGGACAAAGGATTAGAGTGGGGTTCTATGCCATCATCTGAACTTCCACCATTTCCAAATAAACCACATGATATTGATACTAACGAAACAGCTTTAAAGAAATACAAAGCAGACAAACGTGAAGTACACGATGAGCATGCTGTGATTAAATCTAAAAGGATTTTATTCACGAAGGTGCTCCTGGCTGCTAAGAAGTGCCTGAACTATGAGGAGATATATTATCCTTTACAATTAGACTTCAGAGGTCGTGTGTATTGTGTTCCTGCATTTTTAAATTATCAATCTGTAGGTGGTGCCAAGGCACTGATACGATTTGCCAACGGCAAGCCTATTACACATGAGAACAAAGGTATCTTCTGGTTAGCCATACATGGTGCTAACTGTTGGGGTAATGACAAAGTTGCTCTAGCTGACAGGCACAAGTGGGTTGAAGAAAACACAGAGTGGATAGAAGCCTGCGGTAAAGACCCTATTGCAAACTTGCAATGGAATGATGCAGACGAACCTTATCAGTTCTTAGCATTCTGTGATGAATGGGCACGTTACAAGCAAGAGGGTGAAGGATTTATCAGTCACATACCTGTTGCTGTTGATGGCAGCTGTAATGGACTGCAGCTTTACTCGCTGATGCTACGGGATGAAAAGGCAGGTAAGCTTGTGAACCTAACAGTTACAGATAAGCCCCAGGATATTTACCAGGCGGTTGCTGATAGTGTTAGGGAGAAGGTGCGTAAGGATGCAACAGATGGTATACCTTTTGCACAAGCTTGGTTGAACTATGGCATCACTCGTAAGATAACGAAGAGACCCATAATGACTATTTGTTATGGTTCGACTCGCTACAGTTGCACCGATTTTGTTCTTGAAGAAATCAAAAAGGCTGCAAGAAAAGGTAAGCCACATCCATTTACGAAGCTTAACATTTTGCAGGCATGCACCTATCTGGCTAAAGCTATATGGGCTAGCATTGGTGACAACTTATCATCTGCAAGACAAGGCATGGACTTCTTACAGGCCATCGCTCGTATCATTTGCAAAGACCAATTGCCTATACATTGGGTTAATCCTGTAGGCTTTCCTATCTGGCAATCATATCCAGAAACCAGGTCTATGCGTGTGAAGGCACACTTGATGGGTGAAGTTATTAAGCCAAGATTAAACAAAGAACTTGATACCACAGACAGACGTAAGATGGTCAATGGTGTTGCAGCTAACTTTGTGCATAGCTTAGACAGTGCTTGCATGATGGAAACTGTAAACCTTTGTGCAAAGAGAGGCATAACAAACTTTTGTAACGTACATGACAGCTTCGGTACGACAGCTGCAGATGTTCATGTGCTTAATGAAACGTTGCGTGATGCTTTTGTAAAAATCTTTCAAGATGATGTGCTGCAAGATTTTAGAGATGGAATAGAAAAACTTATTCCTGAAAAGGAAAGAGGTAAACTTCCACAAGTTCCTGAAAAAGGAAATCTTAATCTTGATGACTTACGTCAATCAGAATTTTTCTTTGCTTGATTGTGCTAGACTATGACGCAGAGTTTAGTGTCCGTATATGAACTTATTAGTTCATTAACTTCAATCATAGGAGAATTATAAATTGAAAAATAATTACAAACGAATTGTAACAGGTGTTGGTGTTAGTCAATATGCTTGGCTGACACAACCTGATACAAGATTTGATGAAGTCGGACATTATAAAACTAATCTGATTTTATCAGGTGATGATGCTGAACAATTAAAAGCTAGCATCGATGCCGAAATACAAAATAGCATTGCTCTTGCTAAAGAGAAAGCTAAAGGCAAGAACTTGAAGACCGCACCTGCGCCATACGAAGATGACGTAGACGATGAAGGTAAGCCAACAGGCTCTACTGTTTTTAAGTTTAAGACTAAGGCTCAACTCACAACCAAAGACGGGAAGATAATTCCTAACAGGGTTGCAATCTTTGATTCAAAAGGTACTCCGATGACGGATTGCAATGTTTGGTCAGGGAGTGAGATGAAGGTAAGTGCAGAACTCGTACCCTACTATACAGCTATGGTTGGGGCTGGCGTGTCTATGAGACTACGAGCAGTTCAAATAACTAAATTAGTTGAAGGAGGGAATGGTAATGCCAAAGGATACGGCTTTGGGGAAGAGGAAGGCTATGAGCAATCCTTATCTGAAGCGCCATCAGAAGAGGAGAGCCAACAAGCCTTTGACTTCTAACGAAGTCGGCTTGAGGTATGGTTTCCGTTCTGGTTTAGAGGAACGGATTGCCAGCGAGTTAGAGACAGAGAGTGTGGAGTTTGAGTTTGAAGAGACTAAACTGCAATATGTTAAGCCACAGAAAACACACACCTACACTCCTGACTTTTACCTACCAAAACAAAAAATATTCATAGAGACCAAAGGATTATTTACTAGCGCAGACAGACAAAAGATGCGCCTGGTAAAAGAACAACATCCAGAAAAAGACATCAGGTTTATTTTCAACAATTCACGAGCACGCATCAGTAAGAAGTCTAAGACGACTTACGGCATGTGGTGTGAAAAGTACAAGTTTCCTTTCGCTGATAAACACCTACCTGTGGAGTGGTTATGAGTAATCAAAGATTAGAGACAAAGTTTATTGTCGTACATTCTTCTCAAACTACTCCAGAGGAAGATTTATCTGCAAAAGATATTGATACCCTGCATCGCAAAGATGGACTTCTACAAAACGGCTATCACAAAATTATAAAACGTGATGGCACGATTGAAGAGGGAAGAGACATAACTCTTTGTGGTGTTCATGTTGAGGAGCTAGGCCAGGTATCAAACAGGAACTCAATCGGGGTCTGCCTAATTGGAGGCAAGAACCATAGAGGAGAGCCTGATTGTAATTTTACTTTGGCACAGTTTAAAGGGCTTAACGAGTTACTCGTTGAGTTGCAATCTCAATATGATAAAGTCCTCGTCATCGGTCACAGAGATGTGACTGATACATCCTGCCCCAATTTTGAAATTTCAGAGTTGGGTCGGTTTGTTTGATTGGAGCTCAGGGTTTGGTTAGCCTCCCTGGGCTCTTTTCTTTTCTCAGGAATATTTCAGCACAAAATTTTTAACAATGACAGAGAGTAATTTCTTATATCACACAAGTTGTGACCAATGTGGGAGTCGTGACAACGTTGCCGTCTATGACGATGGACACACATACTGCTTTGGTTGCCAACACGTCACAAGGGAGAATGAATTGACAGAGACTAAATCCACTAACACAGGTTTTATTGAGTATGATGTTAACGAACTGACATCACGCAAGATTGATTACAATACAGTACAGAAGTTTCATTACGGAACAGGTAAATACTTTGGCAGACCATGCCAAGTAGCAAACTATTATAACTCTGATAGAGAGTTAGTTGCACAAAAGCTGCGGTATCCTAGTAAAGAGTTTCAATGGCTAGGTGATGCCAAGCAAGCTACATTGTTTGGCCAGCAGCTTTGGGGTAGCAAAGGTAAAATGATTGTTGTCACTGAAGGTGAGATAGATGCACTCAGTGTGTCTAAACTTTGGAACAACAAGTTTCCTGTTGTGTCTGTAAAGACAGGAGCAGCAGGTGCAAAGAAGGACTTATCAAAAGAATTAGAATGGCTTGAGAATTTTGACAGTGTTGTCTTGTGTTTTGACCAAGACGATGCAGGCAAAAAGGCGGCAGTGGAGTGTGCTAGATTGTTCTCCCCTAACAAAGCTAAGATATGTACGCTGCCGCTTAAAGATGCAAACGAAATGCTGCAACAGAATAAGTTCAAAGAACTTACTGATTGCATTTGGTCAGCCAAACCATACAGACCAGACGGGATTGTATGTGGCACTGACATTTGGAATACAATCAAAGAGGAAGATAACTATGTTTCTGTTGATTATCCGTTTGAAACATTAAACGTTAAGACACATGGCTTGCGTAAAGGAGAGTTAGTTACACTGACAGCTGGTTCAGGTGTTGGTAAAAGTTCTTTCTGCAGGCACACAGCATTACACCTATTACAAAAAGATTTTAAAGTTGGATACATCGCACTTGAAGAGAGTATCAAACGCACCTCACTCGGCATCATGGGAGTGAGCTTACACAAACCATTACATTTAACCAGGGAAGGAGTAGACGATGACACCCTACGACACACATATAACGCTACTGTGGGTAATGGTAACTTTTATTTGTACAATCATTTTGGTAGTACAGTTGCCGACAATCTTATTTCAAAGATACGATACTTGGCTAAGGCATGTTCAGTTGATTTTGTTATTCTTGACCATTTGCACATGGCTCTTAGTGCTCTGGGTGACGGGCATACCAACGATGAACGTAAACTAATTGACTATACAGTTTCTGTATTAAGAACTTTAGTAGAAGAGACAGGTATAGGATTAATTCTTGTTTCACACTTGCGCAGAAGTGAGGGTGATAAAGGATTTGAAGATGGCAAGAATGTTACCATGAATGCACTTCGTGGTTCAGCATCTATAGGCCAACTAAGTGACATGATTATTTCAATGCAAAGAGACTTGCAGGCAGAAGACAACCTTACACAAGTAAACATATTGAAGAATAGATTTACAGGTGAGACGGGGCATGCCTGTGATTTACACTTTGACATAGCCACAGGTTGTTTGAGTGAAATACAAAACAGAGACTTCTGAGTCATTGGAATGGACAGCTATTGTTTTGGAAGCATTAGCTGCTGCCGTCAAACACCCACACAAAACTATTACAATCGATGTAGCCACTGAAGACAGTTATGAACTTATTGATAACGCAGTCTTCGCACTTATTGCTGAAGGCAATGAAGCTGCCTGGCGCATTCGTATTCAGAAACACACATTACATTAGGAGTAAAATGAAAAAAGTAAAACTACCAGACACTATCAATGTGTCTTATCACACGCTCAAGATTACAATGCTTGACCCTACAGTAGCCCTGGAAGTTGGAGACCAACAAGGCAGCTATGATGCAAGAGGTCAGAATATATTTCTTGATAGTGCAATCATAGAGGAGGGTGGTGCAAGAGCTGTATCACTTGTGTTGCACGAAACGTATCATGCGTGTTGGTACATATTTAATTTAGACAAAGCAGAAGAAGAGCGAGCTGTAGATAGCTTCGCAAACTTCACAACAGAATTATTAATACGAAACGTACAACTTAGGAATTGGATTAATCAAGAGTTATGCGATTAGTATTTGATATTGAGACTGATGGTTTGTTACCAGATGTCACTAAGGTGCATTGCATTGTACTTAAAGACCTCGACACAAATGAGGTAATCACACCTAAAATTAAAAAAGCAATGCAGCTATTAGGTGAAGCTGAACTTATCATTGGTCACAATGTTATTAAGTATGACATACCTGTACTGCAAAAACTGTATGGGTTTTATACAGAAGCAAAAATCTTTGACACTATTGTTGCTGCGCGTTTGATGTATCCTGACATCAAAGACAGAGACTTTCGCAAAAAAGATTTTCCTAAAAATATGATAGGCCGACATAGCCTGGAGGCATGGGGTCATCGTATTGGTAATTATAAATCTTCAATCATTACTGATTGGAAAGAATTTACCCAGGAGATGTTAGACTACTGCATCCAGGATGTAGAAGTTACTGCAACTCTTTACAACATCCTCACACAATCAGTGCAATCAGACGCTCTAGATTTAGAACACAAAGTTGCACAGATAATTCACAAACAAGAACAGCATGGTTTTTCTTTTGACAAAACTGCTGCTGAAAAATTATTCACAACACTCAACACAAGACGCTTAGAGCTTGAGAGTGAGCTGCAGAATATATTCCCACCCATTGTTGAACGAACAAAATTCATACCAAAAGTTAATAATAAATCTAGGGGCTATGTAAAAGGTGTGCCTTACATGAAATGCAAGAAGGTTGCTTTCAATCCTTCTAGTCGTATGCACATAGCGCAAAGGCTCAAAGATAAATATGATTGGCAACCTGAAGAGTTCACGCCTGATGGTAAGCCAAAGGTTGATGAAATAGTTTTAGAAAAACTAGAATATCCTGAAGCAAAAATTTTAAGTGAGCACTTCTTAGTTGAGAAACGTATTGCACAACTAGCTGTTGGAGCACAAGCCTGGCTAAAGCAAGAAAAGGATGGTCGCATTCATGGCAATTGCAATACTAATTCTACTGTGACGGGGCGTGCATCACACACACATCCTAACCTGGGGCAAGTTCCAAGTGTAATCAAACCATTTGGCAAAGAGTGTCGTCAGTTATTCAGAGCTACGCCTGGTAAAAAATTAGTAGGCATAGATATATCTGGATTGGAAGTACGTATGCTGGCTCATTACTTAGCTAAGTATGATGCAGGTGATTATGCAGACGTTGTTCTTAATGGTGACATACACACAAATACACAAGAACTTGCAGGCCTTGATAGCAGAGATATAGCAAAAAGATTTTATTATTGTTTCTTGTATGGTGGTGGTGTGACTAAGATTGCACAAGTCACAGGCAAGAAAGTTGGTGAAGCATCTAAAATTAAAAAGAGATTTTTAAATAATTTACCAGCACTCAATAAATTAATTAATGATGTGCAACGAGCATCATCAAGAGGATACATAATAGGGCTTGATGGTCGACACGTTAAAGTTCGTTCGCAACATTCGGCACTCAACACATTACTGCAATCAAGTGGAGCTATAGTTTGTAAGCAATGGCTTGTCGAGTTTGACAAAGCAGTTAGGAAACTTCCAGACGCACAGCAAGTGGTTTGGGTTCACGATGAAATACAAGTTGAGTGTGACAAAGGAGATGCAGAGACAGTAGGACAGGCTGCTGTTGATGCAATACAAAATACAGGTAAGCATTTTAATTTACGCATACCACTAACGGGGGAATACAAAATTGGCGAGAGCTGGGCTGACACACATTGAAGAATTCAAAATTCGATTTGGACTTGGCCTATGGTCAAGACCGAGAGCAGCGTGTTGCTGCAATATTTGATACCGATAAATTTAAAGTCGAAGTTAAGACTGAAAGAGATTGGTGGTATCGCACAGGAAATATCGCAATAGAAGTTGAAAGCTACGGCAAGCCATCAGGTATTGCTGTAACTGAAGCAGACTATTGGGTTCACATTCTTGCAAATGGTGACAAAGATTATTGTCGGTTGATATTTGATACCGACACAATCCGACACCTGGCCAAGAAATACAAACACACATTGAAGAGTGTTGGCGATGGTAAGAAATCAAAAGTTATTCTTATTCCTATCGTTGAGCTCTTTGACAAATCTAACTTAAATCTAGGAGACATAAATGAGAACACTATTAATTGATGGTGACATTCTTATTTACAAAATAGCTACACAAAAAGAAGTACCTACTCATTGGGGAGACGGGTTGTGGACTTTACATTGTGACGAGAACATTTGTAAAGCAGAAGTCGATGACCAATTACAACAACTAAAAGAAAACTTAGAAGCAGATAATTTTATAATTGCTCTGACTGATAAGAGTAACTTCCGCAAAGATATATTGCCGAGTTACAAAGACAATCGTAAATCAAAACGTAAACCATTAGCCTTACCATTGTTGAGGCAGCACTGCATCGATAACTACAACGCAGTGATTATGGAAGGTCTTGAGGCTGATGACGTACTAGGTATCCTCGCAACTGAACCTACAAACGAAGAACGTATTATTGTTTCTATAGACAAAGACCTGCTGCAGATACCAGGCAAGGTATCCAGAGATGGCAAAACCTATGAAGAAATATCAGAGGATGAAGCCAACTATTGGCACATGATGCAGACACTCACAGGTGACAGCACAGATGGTTACTCTGGTTGTCCGAGGGTCGGAGTCAAAACAGCACAGAAGATATTGGGAGACCATATTCAGGTTCCCCTCTTAGACCTATGGATGCGAGTGCTCGCTGCTTACGCAAAGGTTGGTTACTCAACTGATGAAGCATTGGCACAAGCAAGGGTCGCAAGAATTTTAAGACATAACGATTACAACAAAGAGACAGGAGGCATTAAGCTATGGCAGACTTCGTAAAGAAACCTCCTCATTATTTCAGATACAAGATTGAACCGATTACTTTCATCATGCAGAACGAAGTTCCCTATGCTGAAGCTAATGCCATTAAGTATTTAATGAGGTGGCGATATAAGCACGATACTAAAGACAAACAACTACAAGACCTGCACAAGGCAAAACAATACATCGATTTACTTATCGAAAAAGAAACACAAAAGGAAGACATACAACTGAGCTTTCGGTTTGGAGACAAGCATGAGTAATAGTCTTCCTACATCCTACCAAAAATATATTCACACATCACGCTATGCCAGGTTCATAGACGACTTAGGTCGCAGAGAAACTTGGGAAGAGACAGTGACAAGGTATTTTGACTTTATGGAAAAACATCTGAAGAAAAACCATAAGTACAGTTTACCTAAAGAACTACGTTCCGAGTTAGAAGGAGCGGTATTGTCTCTTCGCATTATGCCTTCTATGCGAGCTCTGATGACAGCTGGTGCAGCCTTAGAGAGGGACAATACTGCAGGCTATAACTGCAGCTACATTCCTATCGATGATGTGCGCAGCTTTGATGAAGTTATGTACATACTCTTGTGTGGTACAGGTGTTGGCTTTTCAGTTGAGAGAAACAACATTGAGAAACTGCCTGTCATTGCAGAAGAGTTTACTGAAAGCGACACAGTTATAGTTGTACAAGATAGTAAAGCAGGTTGGGCAAGAGCCTTCAGAGAACTGCTTGCTATGTTGTATGGAGGACAGATACCAAAGATAGATGTCACTCGTGTCAGACCTGCTGGTGCTAGATTAAAAACTATGGGAGGCAGAGCTAGTGGTGCACAGCCACTCGTAAACCTTTTTGATTTTACAATCGACATGTTTAGTAAAGCTGCTGGCAGAAGATTAGATGCTATTGAAGCACATGACTTAGTTTGCAAAGTTGGTGAGGTAGTTGTTGTAGGAGGTGTAAGACGCTCTGCGCTTATATCTTTAAGCAGCATACAGGATGACCAAATGCGTAAGGCCAAGTCAGGTCAATGGTGGTTAGAGAATGGCCAAAGGGCATTAGCAAATAACTCAGGCTGTTACTCTCGTACTCCAGATATGGGTCTGTTTATGTCTGAATGGAAATCTCTTTATGACAGTAAGTCAGGAGAGCGAGGAATATTCAACAGGCTTGCTGCAAAGAATAAAGCTGCAGAGAATGAGAGGCGTGACACAAGCTTTGAGTTTGGCACAAATCCATGTTGTGAAATTATTCTTAGGCCTTATCAGTTTTGTAATCTTACAGAAGTTGTTATCAGAGCAACTGACAATAAACTTGAGTTACAAGAGAAGGTGCGACTAGCCACAATACTTGGAACATTCCAATCAACACTTACTGATTTAAAATATCTACGTAAGATTTGGAAAGATAATACTGAAGCAGAAAGACTGCTTGGTGTTTCATTGACAGGTATTATGGATAACATTCTTACAAGCAGACCAACAAAAGAACTGCTTTCAGCATTGAGAAGTACAGCTGTAGAAACAAACAAAGTGTTTGCTAAAAAGTTAAAGATACAACAATCAGCTGCTATTACATGCGTCAAGCCAAGTGGGACTGTCAGTCAGTTAGTAGATAGTGCATCTGGTATTCACTCCAGGCACAGCGACTACTACATCAGAACAGTTAGAGGCGACAGCAAAGACCCGCTTACAAGATTCTTAATAGACAAAGGCATACCGCATGAGCCAGACATTACTAAGCCTAGTGATGTGATGGTATTTTCTTTCCCTATCAAATCCCCAGACAAATCAATCACACGTAACGATATGTCAGCTATAGAACAATTAGAGTTATGGTTGATGTATCAAAGACATTGGTGTGAGCACAAACCATCTGTCACGATTAGTGTCAGAGAGAATGAGTGGTTAAAAGTTGGTTCCTGGGTTTATGAAAACTTTGATGAAATTGCAGGTATTAGTTTCTTACCGCATGCAGAACACTCCTACAAGCAAGCTCCTTACCAGGATATTGATAAGTCTGAGTATGCAAAACTAAAGAAAGCTATGCCATTTGACATTGATTTTACAGAGTTACAAAAGTACGAAAGTGAAGATAATACGACAGGTTCCCAGGAATTAGCATGTGTTGGCAACGTATGTGAACTTGTTGATACACAAAAGTTCCCATCTTAGAAGAATTAGCTATGGAAAAAGATAACGATTTAGTCTTACCAAAGACAGTTACCGAACTCTTGGAACTGCTAAACAAGTTATATCCAGAGAGAACACCAGACTTGGATGTTACTCCAAAGGATATTTACTTTGCAGCAGGACAGAGAGACGTAGTTAGATTTTTAAACTATCTCAAACAACGTGCTGATAAGGAGGCAATTTTATAATGTGTTTAGGAATGCGTACTAGCTCACCAACAGTCTACAGAAGACCCAATCCTCAAGACATTTATTACAACGGCAACATTTATGACCCTAAACCACAAGATGTTATAGATGCCGAGAACCAAGCTAAAGCACAAGACCTAGCTGCTAAAACTCTGAGACGTGGCGGTGATGGCGAAGGCAAACAAAAAAGAGATAACTTACTTAACAAGTCCTCGACAGGACTACAAATCACATAAGGAGGATAGCAATATGTGTATGGGAGGAAGAAGTGACCCACCAGCTCCAGCACCAGCTCCTGAACCACCTCAACCTGTAATTAACGCATCACCAATTGGTGACTCACTTGCGCCAGAATTACAAATTGCAGAAGAGGCTATGGATGAGGCAGCTAAAAAGAAGCTAAAAAGAAGAAGAGGCACTGCTCAACTTAATACTAAACTTTCGTCTGGTCTTAACATACCAGCTACATCAAGCGGGATTAACGTAGCGTAATGTGTATGGGAGGCGGCGGCGGCGGAGGCGGCATGGGCGGCGGCGGCATGGGCGGCGGCGGCTTTAGCGGCTTCGGTAACTTTGGAACAGGATTATCTTTCGGTGGTGGAAGTGGCAACTTAATGTCAGCTCCAGTAGACGGAATAGTCAAACCTGTAAATCCAAATGTCAAAGAAGGTGAAAAAGGTTTCTTAGGTTCTAAGCCAGGCTTTGATGAGAAGAAACTTACCGCACTAGCCAATAGGTCTGGTAAACAAAGTTTGTACGTTAGTTAATGAATGAAGATTATTCTACTAAACAACATACCGCTAAAGAACGATACGAAAAACTTAGAGAGAAAAGAGAACAATATTTAGATAGAGCCAGAGAATGTTCTGAGCTTACTATTCCTGCCTTAATACCAGAAGATGGTTTCCATTACACATCAGAATTATATACACCTTTCCAATCCGTAGGAGCTAGAGGTGTAAACAATCTTGCTTCCAAACTTTTATTATTACTACTACCACCTAACTCTCCATTCTTTAGATTGAGTGTAAGCGGTAAAGCAAAAGAACAGTTAGATGAGCAGAGAGAAATGCAAGCTACTGTTGAGAAGTCTTTACAAAGAATTGAGAAGAATGTTCAAAATAAAATAGAAGAACTAGCATTACGTACTTCTGCATTTGAGGCAATCAAACATTTAATTGTTGGTGGTAATGTTCTTACATACTTACCAAAAGATGGTCACATGAAAGTGTTTCCACTTACGCAATATGTTTGCACAAGAGATAGTGAAGGTGAATTATTAGAAGTTGTAATTAAGGAAAGTATAACTCCTCTAAGTCTTGATGTTGAAGTCAGGGCACAAGTTATCAGTGACCCAGATTACAAAGAAGATGAAGAAGTAGAACTTTATACACACATCTACAAATTAGATAATGACAAGTATTACATCTGTCAGGAAGTTCATGGAATAAAAATACCTGGCAGCATTGGTACATTTGCAAAAGATGCAATGCCATACATGTGCTTACGCATGGTTCGTGTTGATGGTGAAGATTATGGAAGAGGATATGTAGAAGAATTTTTAGGTGATTTAAAATCACTAGAAGGTTTATCACAATCATTAGTCGAGAGCGCAGCTGCATCAAGCAAAGTTGTGTTTATGATAAGACCTAACTCTGTCACAAAGAAAAGAGATTTAGCTCTTACACGTAATGGTGACATCATTACAGGTAGCAGAGATGATGTATCTGTATTGCAAACAGATAAGCAATATGACTTACGAGTAGTTCAAGAAAGCATCAGAGCACTTGAAGAAAGAATGTCATTTGCATTCTTATTACACACAGCAATACAACGTGATGCTGAAAGAGTTACAGCACAAGAGATTAGATACATGGCTGAACAATTAGAGACTTCTATGGGAGGTATTTACTCTCTGTTGTCTATCGAGTTCCAAATGCCATTAGTAAAAATATTGATGAAGAGGATGTCTCAAACAAAAGAGATACCTTCTTTACCAAAGGGGACAGTAAAGCCAACGATTATCACAGGTATAGAAGCCTTGGGTCGTGGGAATGATTTACAAAAACTAAGAGAGTTCATCGCTGAGTTTGTTCAACTAGCACAAGTTAACCCTCAAGTAATGCAAACACTGAACCCAGGTGATTTGATTAAAAGAATTGCAACAGGTTTAGGAATTGAAACTGAGGGCTTGATTAAATCACAAGAAGAACTTCAGCAAGAGATGATGGCTCAACAAGACCAAATGATGCAAGAGCAACTTATGAATGCAACTACAGATGCTGCAGCTAAGTCAGTTCCAGGCATCGCTAACAACATAACCAAAGGAATGATGAATGGTAGACCAAGTGGAAATTAAAGAAGCAGAAACTACTGCTGAGAAACCTGAAGAACAGGTTGTCGAACAGAGTAAGCCAGAAGGCTTGCCTGAAAAATTTAATTCAGTTGAAGACTTAGCAAAGTCTTATGCTGAGTTAGAGAAAAAATTAGGAGAGCCTAAGCCTCAAGAAACTCCTGAGCCAAAACAAGAAGAGGCAAAGTCTGATGATTTGGAAATTGCAAACAAGGCTGCAGAAGCTGCAGGCCTTAATATACAAGACTTGCAATCAGAGTTTGATAACACAGGCGAACTAAAAGCTGAAAGTTATGAAAGCTTAGAGAAGGCAGGTATTCCAAAAGAATATGTAGACCAATTTATAGCAGGCCAGCTTGCTATGCGTGACAACCTTGTAAGTGATGTAAAAAACGTTGCAGGTGGTGAAGACGCATACGGAACTATGATGCAATGGGCTTCAGACAATTTAGCTGAGAACGAAAAGACTGCATACAACAACGCTGTTAACAGCAACGATGTTGAGTCAATCAAGTTAGCAGTAACAGGATTGAAAGCACGTTATGAAGCTGCAAACGGAATAGAACCTACACTTGCAAAAGGTAAAGCTAGTCCGTCAACAGAGGGCGGGTTCCGTTCTTGGGCTGAAGTAACAGAAGCTATGGCTGACCCTCGCTATACAAAAGACATCGCTTATCAAGATGATGTGAAACGTAAAATCCAAAACAGTAACTTATAGGAGGACAGATGGCTAAGAGACCAGGACTATATGCAAACATCCACAGAAAACGCAGAAGAATAAAAGCGGGTAGTGGAGAGAAGATGCGGAAGCCAGGCACTAAAGGTGCACCGACTGCCGCTAATTTTAGAAGAGCTGCTAAGACAGCTAAGAAACCAAGGAGGAGCTAATTATGCCAGGACATTATGGAAAAATGAAAAAGCCTAAAGCTAAAAATAAAAAGCTAGCTGGAATGTACGGCAACAAAAATAAAATCACTCGTGGTGACATTATTGCTGCTGCTAAGAAGCGTAAAAAAACTAGAGCGTAATGGTCGCTAAAAAATATCAGAATCCTTCTGGCGGTTTGAATGCCGCTGGAAGACGATATTTTAAAAGCAAAGGACATAATTTAAAAAGACCTGTTACAGGCAAAGTAAAAAGGGGAAGTGCTGCAGCAAAAAGACGTAAATCATTCTGCGCACGCATGAGCGGTGTTAAAGGCGCTATGAGTAAGAACGGCAAACCTACTCGTAAAGCTTTAGCATTACGCAAATGGAACTGTTAGTTGTGCAACCTTTATAGGTGGCAACTGCTAAAACATAACCAAGCAAATGCTTGACCCTCTGAGGAGGACAATCCTGATTATGAGCTGAACTTATGTGGAGGCTTTCTTTAAACAACAATCCAACCAAGGAGAATAAAAATGGCAAACGCAAGCCCAGTAAGTGTGGGTAAGGTCAATGCTGCTGGTTCGGAAGATGCATTGTTTCTGAAAGTATTCGCAGGAGAAGTTTTAACTTCTTTTGAAAGAGCTTCAGTAACTGCAGGTGCAGAGACTGTGAGAACAATCTCTAATGGTAAGTCTGCTACATTTCCTGTAATGGGAAGAGTGGAAGCTGCTTATCATACACCAGGTGCCGAAATCACAGGTTCAGACGTAAACCACAACGAGAAAGTCATTACTGTTAATGACCTTCTAGTTTCTTCTGTGTTCTTATCGAACATTGAAGAAGCAAAAAACCATTGGGATGTTAGAAGTGCATACTCTCAAGAAATTGGAAGAGCTTTGGCTTTCCAAAAAGATAAGCACATCTTGCAAACTATTGGTCAAGCATCTCTTGCTTCTGCAAACGTAGGCGACTCAGGCTACGGCGCAGGAACTACACTAACCGATGCAAACATCGCTAGTGCAACTGATGCAACTGCTGCAAACGCAATGATTGACGCATTGTTTGATGCTGCTAAAGCGCTTGATGATAACTACGTTCCAAAGGAAGGCAGAAAATGTTTCCTAAGAACTGAAGAGTATTACAAGTTAGCTAACGGCACAAACGTTGTTAACGTTGACTTTAGCGGTGCAGGCTCAATCGCTGACGGAAAAGTAATCAAAGTTGCTGGAATTGAATTAATTCCAACTCCGCACTTTGTTTCTTCTAACGTGAACTCAGGAGTAGACCAAGGTTCTGCAACTCAGGGTGGTTCAAACCCTCAAGCTGTAAACCTTTCTAACTACGTTGCTCTTGTATGTCACCCTTCAGCTGCTGGTACAGTTAAGCTTATGGACTTAGCTGTCGAGTCTGAATACGACATAAGAAGACAAGGTACTTTAATGGTAGCTAAATATGCTATGGGACATGGTGTATTAAGACCAGAAAGTGCAGTAGGAATTAAGGAAGCTTAATCCTAATAGAGGGGGAGATTAATTTCTCCCTCTCTTTTTTATATTATGGCAACACAAATCACACCAACCACAGAGTTACAAGCTGTTAACACTATGCTTAGTGTAATTGGAGAAGCTCCGATTAACACTCTAGCAGGAAGTACAACAACAGATGTATCTATCGCTATCAATCTTTTAAACGAAACTTCTATGTCCGTGCAAAGCATGGGCTGGAACTTCAACACACACTACAACTACAATGTAAGTGTAGATGACACAGGTAAAATACCTCTACCTTCTAACTGTGTTCAAGCTGATGCGTCATCTGCAAATCGTTCTTACAATTGGGTAATGCGTAATGGTCATCTGTATGACCTCGATAATCACACAGATATATTTACTGCTGATAAACAACTCGATGTAGTTTTAGTCCAACAATTTGAACACCTCCCAGAATATGCAAGACGCTATATTACAGCAAAAGCTGCAAGACGTTTTGCGGCCAGGACTATTGGTGATGGTGAACTCACACAGCTCGCTGCAACTGATGAACAAGAAGCATACATTGCTTTCCAACAAGCAGACAGTCGTTCAGCAGATGTAAACATATTAGAAGGGGATGCGAATACATTCTCAATAATTAACAGAGTTCCAAGAAGGACATACTAATGCCTGTAGTTTCACAAACTATTCCTAACTTTTTAAATGGTGTTAGTGAACAAAGTCCAACACAGAGAGGTATTAATCAGGGTACAGACCAGATTAATTATCAAAACAATATTGTTGAAGGTTTAACTAAAAGACCTCCGCTAGAATACGTTGCAACTCTTGACCAGAACAACGTCTTTCCAAACACTATAAAGTTTTGGAATATTGATAGAGATGCTACTTCTCGATTTATTGTTACATTTTACAACCAAGGTGTTCGTGTCTTTGACTTAGCAGGAACTGAGTATCCTGTATCAACACCTAATGGTACAACTTATCTAACTTCATCTAACCCAAGAGAAGATTTTAACTGTGTAAGTGTTGCGGATTTTACATTCATTGCTAACAAATCAATCACACCTCTTGCAAGTGGCAGTACAAGCCCTGCAAAGGTAGAGGAGTTTTTAATTAATGTAGCTAAGTCACAATATGGTATTGAATATAAAGTTACTGTAAATCACCCTAGTATGGCTAACCCACTTGCGGTTGTCTTCCAAATGCCATCAGGTAATGACGCAACAACTGACAGTACCTTTCGTGATACAAACAAAATTAAAGATATTTTATTAAATGGTACTTCTAGTACACATTGGAATGCAGGAGCATCACAAATAGGATTTAAAACAATTAATGCAACAAGTGGTGCAACTGTATCCACAACACAAGGCCTTGCAAACTATTCAGGTATTACATCGTACTTTACGTTTGAGAGTTATGACTCTGTAATTTATGGCAAACCTACAGATGGTAATGCAAACTACACAGTAGAGACTTCTGATGGTCAAGGTAACTTGGCAATGTATGTAATCAGAGATGAAATCCAAGACTTCAGTCGACTTCCATATTATGGGAAGACAGGTGTAAAAATAAAAGTAACAGGAGATGAAGGAGATAATCTTACCGATTACTTTGTAAACTTTGCAGGTAATGGTGTTTGGTCAGAAACAATAGCGCCAGCAACATCACTTGGTTTAGATAACACTAAAATGCCTCACGCATTGGTAAATAACAACAACGGAACATTTACATTTAAACAACTAACATTTAACGAACGTATATGTGGTGATGCAACCACAAACCCAGACCCATCATTTGTTGGGCAACCAATACAGAACTTAACATTTTACAAAAACAGATTAGGCATTCTAGCTGGTGAAAATTTAATCTTCACGGAGAATGGAGGTTTCTTTAACTTCTACGGAACAACAGTTACGCAAGTATTAGATACAGACCCAATTGACATTGCAGCATCAGGAGTCCAGGTAAACACACTAAAGAACTCTGTTGCTTTTAATGAAACCTTATTACTCTTTTCTGATACACAACAATTTAAGTTAGATACTGCAGGCGATAACATTACGCCAACAACTGCAATACTGAATGCAGTTTCTACCTTTGAACACGATGATGCTGTGCAACCTGTGGCTGCAGGAAGATTTGCATACTTTGCACAATCTCGAAACAACAATACAGCCATAAGAGAATATTATGCAGACGATGATACACTAACAAACGATGGTATTGATATTACTGTTGCTGTTCAAACATTAATACCAAAGAATGCTTTTCAAATAATTAGTAACAGTATTGAAGATACATTGTTTGTATTATGTCACGATGCCAACAATGCAAACACAGCTCCTTATGCTGCAGGTCAAAATGTAAATCCTACAAACGCAAACACAATTTATATTTACAAATACTTCTTTGATAAAGGAGAGAAAGTACAGACTGCTTGGTCAAAGTGGACTTTTGCTGGAGCAGAAATATTAGGAGCAGTTAGTGTAGAGAGTTTCTTATATGTTTTGGCTAACGAAGGACAGTCAACAAAATTATACAAAGTTGATTTACAAAATCTTAATGACACAGGATTAACATTTAAAGTTTATTTAGATTTAAAAGCATCTGTCGGAGCAACCTATGATGCAGCCACAGGCTTATCTACATTTACTTCGCCATACGGAGCAAAGACAGGTTTAGTTGCTGTTGATACTGCTACAGGTATCAAGCTTGAGGCAACAAATACAACAGGAAGTACATACACAGTTCCTGCAAACGTAACTAATGTATTTATAGGTTTGCCTTTTACATCTACTTATATTTTGTCACCACAGTTTGTGCGTGAAGATACAGGTAGAGGGCGATTAGCAATCAGCTCAGGCCGTTATCAAATTAGAACTATTACGTTTGATTTTAGCGATACAGGATTTTTCAAAGTACAGGTGACTCCAAAAGGAAGAGATGTCGGTACTACTGAAATGACAGGATATATTCTAGGTGAGGCAACATCATTGATTGATGCACCACCGATTATCTCAGGCGCTCTGCGAGTACCAATACAAGCCCGTAATACAGATGTGGATGTCCAGATTATTAATGACAGTCACTTACCTGTACACATTACGCAAGCTGAAGTTGAAGGTTTCTATCACAGAAGGTCGAGACGTATTTAATGGAAGTAGCTTACGTTAGGGATGCACAACTTGCTGACGTTTTAGTTTTATCTAAGACAATGCGCAAAGCAGACCGAGAAGAGATTATGGCATCTAATGGTGTAAGTGCATTAGAAGCATTAGTTACACCTTTTACAGTTAAGGATGCAATGAACTTTAGCATCATAGGTACAGGTGATGAAGGCGTAGTAGGAATGTTTGGATGTGTTCCAAGTGTTGACCCACAGTATGGCTGCGCCTGGCTCTTACAAAGTGACAAACTACTTACACATAGAAAACAATTTTTAAAAGAATGCCCTTATTGGGTAGCAAAAATGGGTGAAGGTTATGATTACCTCTACAACTTTGTTGATAAGAGGAATTGGGTTTCGCTCAAATGGCTGCAGTTCTTAGGCTTTGAACCAAGAGAAGAGTTTGAAGAATACGGACATGGCAAAATACCATTTTTATTAATGATAAAGGAGATGAAAAAATAATGTGCTCAGTTGAACTAGCATTTGCTGGATTGAAAGTTGCATCAGCAGCAACAAGCTGGCAAGCAGACAGACAACAAGCCTCTAATCAATCTTATGCAGACTTCAGGACAAAACAGAATGCTGACCAGGCATACCTGAATGATTTATCTGACATAGAGACTGAGAGAGGACAGGCCGCTAGAGAAAAAGCACTAGAGACTTTTAGAATGAAACAAAAGAAACGTGCGGATGTTTCAAAAGCATTGAACGCAGGGTTTGGTAATCCATTGCGTGTACAACAAGACATCGGTGTTATCTTTGACCAAGATTATAATGACCTCGCATTTGACTTTGAGGATGACATGATAACTCTTAACAATCAAAGACAAGACGCATACGCAAACTTACAAAGAATTTATAACAACATAGCTCCTGTCTATATGCCTAACAGCACAGACTTACTTCTTAGAACTGCAACTGCAGGTGCTGAAGGATACGCACAAGGGAGTGCAATAAGTTAATGGCCTACAAATCAAGAGTAACAAATAAATACATGGGCTCTACCTTTGCTGGCAGAGTTAACCCAGGTAGAGAAAACGAACTTACACAACTAGCAAGGACACTAGATGATTTTAGTGATGCAGTTCCAAAAGCAGTTGCTGCTTATAAAGGCAAGAAGATAGATGAAGCAGAAGAACGTCTTGAAGAGTTAAGAACTACAATGTCACCTGAAGAGTTAAACGATTACATTCTAAAAGGTGAAGATAAGATATTATCTAATAAATGGTCTGTATCAGTTGTTGATGGACAGCTAGGTAGATTTGCTGCTGCAGATGCTATTAATAAAATTGTGGCTGCAAATGACCAATACGAATACACCACAGGTAACAGGCGAGAGTTCTATAAACAATTCCTACCAGATTTTAATAGTAAATCTTCATCATTTAAAAATGGCTTTGGTGTCCACTTTAACGAATGGCAAACAAGAGACTTGTACGCTGACGCAACTAAGAAAGCAGAATTTAGACAAGACAGTAAGATTAGAGAAGGTGTTAAGTTCTTAGATACAGTGCAGTATGAAAACTTGGATGAGTTCTATGCGATTGCACAAAGTCTTAACAGTCAACTACCAAGTACAGATGGTAATAAAAACTTCTTCTTTACCAATGAAGATATTAACGAAACTATAATTAGACTAGCTGAGTTTACTATTTCAAAACCAAATAAAACTGAAGCTGATTACGATAAGGCATTGTCTTATCTAACAGGTGATAGAGGTACGTCAGCTAATGGTACAAAGCTTGGTTCACTTGCATCTACAGCAAGAGAAGATGTAACAAATTTAATAAACAAAATTGAAAAAGAAAAGTTTCAGTTTGTTGGTAATAAGTACAGATACGAACAATACAAAGAAGATGAACAAATAAAAGAACTAACAAAACAAGCTATTGCAGCTATAGGAACTGAAAATGAATATGACACCTACAAAGAGTTTAGAGACCAGGTTGCAGACATAAGTACAGAAGCAGCACAAAGTCTTGATGCTCTTTATGCTATTGAAAGAAATATAGATGTAGACCCTAATCAAATCGAACAATTTGATGATGAGGTTTTATACGGGGCATACAATGGTGACTTCTATGAAATGGTAGATGCAATGAAGCTAAGAGGTATTCCTATGACATACCTGGCGCAATTTGCAAAAACTTATGAATTAGCAAATGAAAAAGAACTTACAGGCGCACCATTCATATTTGACTCAAATGAAACATACCTCACAGGTAAATCAATTGCGTTACAAGAGTTGCAACCTAACTTTACACAAGACCCTGATGTAATTGGTGGTAGAGCTGTAAGGGACACTGTTGCATACAATGCAGCAGCTGGAGCTGCAACTAGATACATGAACAGAGCAATACTTGCTTTTGAGGAAAGTTTTGATGGCACACCTAATAACTTAGACAGGCTTAACTTTATGGACAGATTAAGTGCGCAAGTTAAAAGAATGTTTACACTTACACCAGATGCAGAGGGTACACCATCATTTGTAACTCCTAGAGAACTTGATGTTGTTGCAAATCCAGACTTTGCAGAAGTGAGCCAGGAGCTGATAAGTGAACCAACAACATTAGGAAATGTAGTTGAAGGTGTTGTCGAGAGAGCTCCAAACTTTAGACCACAAGGAACTCCTGATGCATTAGCTCAAGGCATACCACCTCAACAAATTGCACAAGATATTATTAATAACTTACCTGCATTTATGAATAACAACTTACAATTATTCATTAGGTCACTTAGACCTGCAGACGTAAAGAGATTGCAAGATGCTTATAATTTATCACAAGATGCAATTGTAGAAGTTCTAAAAATTATTCAGGGTGATTAATGGTTGATTTAAGTAAACCTTATGAAGAGTTCATGCAGGAAACTCAACCTAACACTGAAGTTCGTAATGCAGACACACAAATATCTATGGCACCAACCATGGATGAAAAAACTGCATTAGAAAAATTACAGACAAAAGACTTCATAGATACATTACGTGATTACTATTCATACAGGGATGGAGTTGCTGGTGTTACCACAAGGGGCACTACAATATTTAATGAAGCAGATGATGCTGACTTAATAGAATATTTCTACAATGATAGAACTTGGCGAAACTTCAACACAACTTCAATGACCATGGATTTAGGCGGTCTAATGATGGAGAAGGATGGCAAAAGAATAAAACAATTTGCAGAAATAAATGATGTTTATAAAAACCTACCTAACTTTTGGAATGACCCTAATAGAAGCTTTGGAAGCTGGTTGTTTGACTTTGGCGGCGCACTAATACTTGACCCCGTAAATGTTATTGGTTTCGGTGCAGGTAAAGCTGCAGCAACCACTGCTTATAGAGAAGCTCTTAAAAAGGCACTGAAAGGTAAGATGGTTAAAGAAATAGATGACCAATTACTTTTACAAGCATCTAAGCAAGCAAACAAAGCTGCTTATAAAGCTGCGATAAAAAGAGGTGCAATATATGAAGGCCTTGCAGCAGGTTCTGTATCTGGTGTGAGTGACACCATTTTACAACACACTGCAATACAATCTAATGTGCAAAATGAGTTTGATGTTAAGAGACTTGGTATTGCAACTGCATTTGGTACAGGGCTAGGAACTGTATTTGGCGGTGCATTTAGTTATGGGTCGTTTAGATTTAATATTAATAAGCAACGTAAGAATTCTGTTAAGAAACTAAAAGATATTCACGATTATGGTTTTGACAGCAATACAGGTAATCAATTATTTGAAGATTTAACATTACCTGCAAAAGGAACAAACCTATACAAAAATAAAAAAGCAGAAGAGATTGCTCGTATTAAACATGTTACAGATTTAAAATCTAAAAACCTTACTGAACAATTAGACGAACTAGAAAAAATTCGTTCAGCAAAAACACCAGATGATTTAGGTAAACCACCAAAAGAGATAATTAACTTTTCAAAATTAGTAGATGATGAAAAAGACATGGCCATTATTAAGGGTCTAAAGAAATTAGTAAAAGATAATGAAGAGCAAATTAACTTAGCAATAAAAAATAAAAACTTTCAAGACATTAGAAATGATGCAGAGTTTGTAGGTGCTGACCCAGAGCAAGTATTAAAAAGTATAAAAAAGTTTGGTGATAGTAAAATAGCAGGAGAGCTTTTATCAACCAGGCAAATGATGAAGTTCTTAGCGGATACACAAGTTAAGTATGGCCGTATGCTGGATGACCCAACATTAACAAATGCGCAACAACAACAAATTGTAGCAGCAGCAGAAGCAAAAAGAATAGCAATACTGAATATGATTCCTGTTTATAAAAATGCTACGTCTACACTAGCGACTGCCTTAGCTTCACAAAGACAATCTGTAGAAGGTTTAAAAGCACTTAGTTTAATTGTATCACCAGAGAATCCAATCAAAGCAAAACAACTATCAGGCGACCCTGTTGCATATTACAAGGCATTAGGAAAGCTTGATGATGACGATAAAATTATTTTGGCTATGCAAAAAACCCAAGATGTTAACAAATGGGATTTAGCTGCTGAATATGTAAACTCAGTATTATTATCTAGCCCTGACACACACCTCGTAAATATTTTATCTGTATTAGTTAAGATGCAAGTTGTACCTGCAACAATGCTTTTACGTGCAAGAAATATGCGTAGACACGATAAGGCAAGAGCTAAGGAAATAATGTGGGAAGCAATAGAAACTTACATTTACCAATACGTTTATACATTTGAC
>CACMAQ010000002.1:0-64982 GCA_902611715.1 uncultured Pelagibacteraceae bacterium
CTATCCAAACGCGAATACTGCTGTATTAGACAGGGTTAAATTAGAAATCGAAAAAAATGGCTGTGAAATTAGTTAAGCCAATTAATCATAAAAAAGTCGTAAAAATAACTAATCAAGATTTCGAAGTAAAGATGAGAGAACTTCGAGTTAATTCAGATATTGCCGTAGCAGTTTCTGGTGGTCCAGATAGTTTAGCGCTCATGCATTTGTCTAATAGATATGCATTAAATAATAATATTAATTTAACTGTATTAAGTATTGATCATGGAATTAGAGCAGAGTCATCAAAAGAAATTGTATGGTTAAAAAAAGTCGCAAAAAAGAATAAAATTAACTTCTACTCAACTAAATTAAAAAAAAAGATCAACAGCTCTAATACCCTTTCCAAGGCAAGGACACTTCGATATGAGGCCTTATCAAAATATTGTAACAAGAAAAAAATTAAATTCTTATTAACAGCTCATCATCTTGATGACGAAATAGAAAATTTTTTAATGAGATTAATAAGGGGCAGTGGTGTAAAAGGACTTTCATCATTAAAAGTAAAATCTAGATATAAGAATACAAAGTTAATTTTAGTTAGGCCATTACTCGAGTACTCAAAAAAATCTCTTGTTGCGTATTTATCTGAGCAAAAGCAAGTTTATGTAAACGACAGAACGAATTATAATAATAAGTATGATAGGTCTCGTATTCGAAAGTTATCTCAACAATTAATACATGAAGGTCTCAGTAAAGTTAGGTTTAAAAACGTCTTAAAGAATTTAAAAAGCGCAGATACCGCAATTAATACTGCAGTTAGTAATTACTTAGAAGAACAAGTAAAACTCAATCAAAAGAAAATTATTAGTTTTAAGTCTCAGGAATTTATAAACTTACCCGAAGAAATTCAACATAGAGTACTTGTAAAACTGTGCAGATTTGCTGGAAAAAGCAATAAAGTGCCTAGATCGCGATCAGTACAAGAATTGATAAATTCAATTGTGAAAGAAAAAAGCTTTAAGCGTACATTAAATAGTTGCACATTTGTTGGGCAGAAGGGAGTGGTAAATATTCATTCTGAGAACAACATATCTAAACCTAATAAGACTAAAAATTTGGCCATTTCTAAAAATTGGACAAAATTTATCGAGCATTTCTAGACTAAGCTATTGAATATAATGTTAAATTTTATTGATATATTTTCTTGTATGCTGAAAAATAGTAATTATCTAATAATATCAATATCTTTATTATGATGAATTTGCGGAATATAGTTCTTTGGCTTCTTATTGCTTTAATCGTTTTTGGACTGTTTAATTTATTTAGTAACACTAGTGGTGACAGAAATACTGTTGATTTAACGTACTCACAATTTTTAGATGAAGTTGAAGCAGGCTCAATTAAAGATGTAATTATTCGAGGTAATAATATCAACGGAGCTTTTGAAGATGGTAGATCTTTTAAAACTTATGCCGCTAATGACCCAACACTCGTTGATAGACTTAATGATAGAGGTGTAAACATATCAGCTGCACCACTAGACGACGGCTATCCGTCACTTCTTGGAGTTTTAATTTCCTGGTTCCCAATGCTCTTACTTATTGGTGTATGGATTTTTTTCATGCGTCAGATGCAAGGTGGAAGAGGAGGAGCAATGGGGTTTGGAAGATCCAAGGCCAAATTACTAACTGAAAATAAAAATAAAGTTACCTTTAATGATGTAGCTGGAATAGATGAAGCAAAAGAAGAGCTTGTTGAAATTGTTGAGTTTTTAAAGGATCCAAGAAAATTTCAAAAACTTGGCGGTAGGATTCCAAAGGGTGCCTTACTAATTGGCCCTCCAGGAACAGGAAAGACATTGCTTGCTAGAGCTGTAGCAGGGGAGGCCGGTGTACCTTTTTTTACAATCTCGGGTTCTGATTTTGTTGAAATGTTTGTTGGTGTTGGAGCATCTCGAGTTAGGGATATGTTCGAGCAAGGAAGAAGAAATGCGCCATGCATAATTTTCATTGATGAAATTGATGCTGTTGGAAGAAGCCGTGGAGCAGGTCTTGGTGGTGGTAATGATGAGAGAGAACAGACACTTAATCAGATTTTAGTTGAGATGGACGGATTTGATACTCAGGAAGGTATTATTTTGGTTGCCGCGACTAACAGACCAGATGTACTTGATCCTGCCCTATTAAGGCCAGGTCGTTTTGACAGACAGGTTGTTGTTCCTAATCCAGATATCTTAGGCAGAGAAGCAATTCTGAAAGTTCATATTAAAAAAATCTCTGTCGCGCCTGATGTAGATATTAGAACAATAGCAAGGGGAACACCTGGTTTTTCTGGTGCTGATCTAGCTAACATTGTAAATGAAGCAGCATTGTTGGCAGCAAGAAAAAATAAGAAAATTGTTACTATGGTAGATTTTGAGGAAGCAAAAGATAAGGTAATGATGGGGTCTGAAAGAAGATCTCTTGTTATGAGTCAAGAAGAAAAAGAACTTACCGCTTACCATGAAGGAGGTCACGCTGTTGTTGCATTAAATCAATCTGCATCAGATCCAATACATAAAGCTACAATAATACCAAGAGGTAGAGCCCTTGGAATGGTGATGAGGCTGCCCGAAAGAGACCAATTATCTTTACCTAGGGAAAAAATGTTAGCAGATATCACAGTTGCTATGGGCGGTAGAGTTGCTGAAGAAATAATCTTTGGTGACAAAAAAGTTACTTCTGGTGCTTCATCAGACATCGAAATGGCAACTAAGATGGCTAGAAATATGGTTACTAAATTTGGAATGAGCGAAAAATTAGGACCATTACAATATGGTGAAAATGAGGAAGAAGTATTTTTAGGAAGATCAGTACAAAGACATCAAAATGTGTCTGAGGAAACAGCTAAACTTATAGATTCAGAGATCAGACAAATTGTTGATAGCTGTTATGATTTAGCAAAGAAAATTTTAAATGAAAAAATAGACGATTTGCATGCTCTTGCAAAAGGTTTAATTGAATACGAAACTTTAAATGGAGATGAAATAACTACATTATTAAAAGAGGGTAAGATCGACAGATCCAATCCTGAAGAAGAGATTAATAATGCCGGACCGTCTGTACCTAAAAGTGGTAAATCAGCTCCCGTTGGTCCTAGTTTCAAGCCAAAACCTCAAACAAGTTAACTAATTACAGTGTCCCTTGTGCGTAATTCGAATAGATATTACGTGCGACCAATATTTAGTAAAATAAAAACAAAAGATTCACTTCTTCTTGGGTCCTCCAAATTATTCTTTAATGAAATTGAATTAATAACAAGAGGCAAAACCAAGACTCGATCAAAGTTTCTAAAAATTAATGAAATAAAATATTTGGAACCTGATATTCAGAGAGACATAAATAAAAGAATTTCAAATATTACAAAGAAAAGAAAAAAATTAGGAAAGTTTAACTTTGAAAGATCACTTGTGATGGGTATTCTTAATGTAACGCCTGATAGCTTTTTTGACGGCGGAAAATATTTATTACACGATAATGCAATTGAGCAGTTTAAAAAACTAATTAAAGAAGGCGCAGATATCATTGATATTGGCGGAGAGTCAACAAGGCCTGGATCAAAAGAAATTACAGTTAATGAGGAAATTAGCCGAATTATTCCAATAATTTCTCAAATCAGAAAAAAATATAAGAAAGAATTTATCTCGGTAGATACAAGAAAATCTCAAGTTATGAAAGAAGCATGTAAATTTAATATAAATCTAATAAATGATGTTTCAGGACTGAGATTTGATAAAAACTCAAAAAAATTTTTAAACTCGAATAAAATTCCTTTTGTTTTAATGCATTCAATTTCAACTCCTGAGAAGATGCAAAAAAATATAAAGTACAAAGATGTACTTCTTGATATTTATGATTTCTTTGAGAAGCAAATCAGTCTATGCGAGAAAAATGGCATATCTAAAAGCCGAATTATAATAGACCCTGGAATTGGTTTTGGTAAAACTTTGCAACAAAATTTGAAACTAATTTCAAACATCGCATTATTTCATTCTTTGGGCCTTCCTGTGTTATTGGGAAGCTCTCGAAAAAGTTTTATTGGCAAGATTGAAAAAAATGAATTATACGAAGATCGATTAGGCGGTTCAATAGCAACGGTTATGCATGGACTAGCTGAAGGAGTTCAAATATTTAGGGTGCACGATGTTTATGCAACAAAACAATCAATTAAGGTTTATTCTAAAATAAAATGAAAAAGTTTTTTGGAACAGATGGAGTAAGAGCAAGTTCAAATAGTCAAAAACTTAATGGCCTGACACTTATGAAGCTCGGAATGGCACTAGGTAAACATTTTACTGTTGGAGAACATCGTCACAAAGTTGTTATTGGTAAAGATACAAGACTATCAGGTTATATGATTGAACAAGCATTAACCTCTGGATTATTATCTATGGGAATGAATGTCTTTCTTTTTGGGCCCATACCTACACCCGCAGTTGCAATGTTGACAAAATCTATGCGAGCAGACTTAGGAATAATGATAACTGCTTCACACAACCAATATCAAGATAATGGTATTAAAATATTTGATAAAAATGGAAATAAATTATCAGACAAAACTGAAATTGAAATAGAGCATCTTATGGAGTCTGAATTGGAAAATTCATTAGCGGGTCCAGAAAAAATAGGCAGAGCAAAAAGACTCGAAGATGCAAATGGTAGATATATAGAATTCCTAAAAGGTACTTTTCCTAAATCACAACGGCTTGATGGTCTTAAAATTGTAATAGATTGTGCAAATGGGGCTTCTTATATTTCTGCACCTTTAATTTTATGGGAGCTTGGTGCAGAAGTTATTCAAATAGCTACTCAACCAAATGGAACTAATATAAATTTCGAATGTGGGTCTACTAATACCAATAAACTTGCTAAAAAAGTATTAGAGGAGAAGGCTGATATTGGTATTGCCTTAGATGGCGATGGCGATCGATTGGCTGTTATTGATGAAAAAGGACATTTAGTCAATGGCGACCAGATACTGGCATTACTAGCTATTGAAATGTCAAAAGATAAAAAATTAAAAAATAATAATGTAGTTGGCACTTCAATGGCAAACATGGGCTTAGAAACTTTATTAAAGAAACATAACATTGGGTTAATCAGGGCAAAAGTTGGTGATCGATATGTAAAGGAAAAAATGATTACAGAAGATTTAAATTTAGGCGGTGAACAATCTGGACATATAATTTTACGTGATTTTACTTCATCAGGAGATGGAATAGTAGTTGCTCTTCAAGTTCTATCTATCTTAAATAGAAAAAAAGGAAAAGCCAGTGACTGCCTTCATTTATTCAGTCCTCTACCACAAAACCTGATTAATTTCCGCGTAAAAGAAAGAAATATTTTAGATCACGAGGATACGAAATTATTTATCAAATCTTGTGAAGAAAAAGTTTCAGAAGACGGAAGAATCGTAGTTAGAATGTCCGGTACTGAACCTCTTTTAAGAGTTATGATTGAAAGTGGAAATCAGCATACAATTGATGAATTAACTGAAAGCGTAACAAAATATTTTTCATAAAATAAAGGCATTAAATGACAGGTGTTGTAATTGTTGGATCCCAATGGGGAGACGAAGGGAAGGGAAAGATTGTCGATTGGTTATCAAGCCAGGCCGATATTGTAATAAGATTTCAAGGAGGTCATAATGCCGGTCATACTCTCGTAATAAATAATGAAACATTCAAATTAAATATTCTACCCTCCGGAATTTTAAGAAAAGGCAAAATTTCGATAATTGGAAATGGCGTGGTTTTGGATTTAGCTGCCTTTCAAAAAGAAGTAGCTGGGTTAAAAGAAAGAGGAGTAGATATAACTCCTTCAAATTTATACATATCGGACAGAGCGACAATAATTTTACCCCTTCATCAATCACTCGATGAATTAAGAGAAAATAACAACTTAATAAAAATTGGTACAACAAAACGAGGAATAGGACCTGCTTACGAAGATAAAGTTGGAAGAAGAGCAATAAGATTATGTGATTTATTTGATAAGGAAAAATTAAAAAAGAAAATTGAAATTTTACTCAATCATCATAATGCGATAATGAGAGGTTTTGGATTGCATGAATACAATTTAGAAGAAGTAGTCAGTGAAATATATGAATTAGGGGAATATGCCAAACCTTTTGCAAAAACAATAAATGACATAACTAACGTAATAAACAGCGGCAAAGAAAAAATTTTATTTGAGGGAGCTCAAGGATTTCTTTTAGATATTGACCATGGAACCTATCCTTTTGTAACATCATCAAATGTTCACGCTAGTTATGCATCTATTGGCAGTGGATTGAATCCAAAAGTTATTAATCATATCCTTGCAATTACAAAAGCATATACGACGAGAGTTGGGAATGGTCCCTTTCCCACAGAGCAAGACAATGAAATAGGCAATAAACTTGGAGAAATTGGCCATGAATTTGGAACAGTGACAAATAGAAAGAGAAGATGTGGTTGGTTTGACTCAGTTTTAGTTCGTCAAGCTTTAATTCAATCGGGAGCAACAGGTATTGCTCTTACTAAAATCGATGTATTAGATCACTTTGATGAAATTAAAATGTGTGTAGGATATAATTTAAATGGAAAAGAAATAGATTACTACCCAAGCTCTGAACAAGATCAAGAGACTATAGAGCCAATCTATGAGACCTTTCAAGGATGGATGAGTACAACAACTGGCATAAACAGCTTCGATGAATTGCCAGAAAACGCAAAAAAGTATGTCAATCGTATTAGTGAGCTCACAAAAACTAAGATAGATTTAATTTCCACTAGCCCTAGACGTGAGGACACAATACTAATAAACCAATTATTTAATTAAGCCTGAATTAATTTAGTATCTCTTGCGAGACTTAACATTTCTGTTTGAAGCTTCTGAAATGCTCTTTCTTCTATTTGTCGAATTCGTTCTCTACTGATGTTGTACTCATTGCTAAGTTCTTCTAGAGTTTTAGGAGTTTCAGATAATTTCCTATCTTGTATAATATGTTTTTCCCTATCATTTAATACATTAATTGCTTTATTGAGAAGAGCTTTTCTTTTTGAAACTTCTTCTTTCTCAGCTATTTTGACTTCGTGATCCGCATCTTCGTCAACTAGCCATTCTTGCCATTCTTCTTCACCGTCTGCACTAACCACTGCATTAAGAGAATAATCATTTCCAGAAATTCTTCCTTCCATTTCCGAAACTTCTTTTTCAGAAACATTTAATTGATTGGCAATTTCTGTAACTTGATGAGGTTTAAGTGAACCTTCACTATAGTCACTTAGTCTATTTTTAAGTTTCTTAAGATTAAAAAATAGTTTTTTTTGAGCTGCGGTGGTTCCAATCTTTACTAAACTCCATGATTTAAGTACATACTCCTGAATAGCAGCTCTAATCCACCACATAGCATAAGTCGCTAATCTGAAACCTTTATCTGGGTCATACTTTTTAACTGCTTGCATCAGACCTATATTTCCTTCAGATATAAGTTCTGTAACAGGAAGTCCGTATCCTCGATAACCCATCGCTATTCGGGCAACGAGTCTGAGATGGCTTGTAACAAGTGTATGAGCTGCACTCGTATCCCCTTCATCTCTCCACTTCTTAGCAAGATTGATTTCTTGCTTTTCTGATAGCATAGGAAACTTCTTGATCTGCTGAAGATAATGACCGAGGCTACCTTCATTGGACAATGCTGGTAAATTATAGTTCTTGCTCATATCCAAAATATGGTTACTTTTTTCTAGAAATCAATGTTCAGCTTTTAATTGAATTTACCAATTTGCTCAAGTAATCCGGCATAACAGACTGAAAATGAAGCATTTTTTCTTTTTTAGGATGAAGAAACCCAAGAGATTGCGCATGCAGAGCCTGTCCTGGCAACATTTTAATCGATTGAACCGTGCTTTCTGAAAGTGATTTTAGTTTACTTTGAGGCGATCGCCCATAAGTACGGTCTCCTATGAGTGGATTTCCCTTTTCTGTTAGATGCACTCTTATTTGATGAGTTCTTCCGGTTTCTAAGCGACATTCTAATACTGTGGCAACAATTTGATTTTTTTTGTTCTTTAAATTTTCAAGTGTCTTGTAATGAGTGATAGCAACCTTACCTCTACTCACAGAACTCATCATTTTTGTTCTATTCCTATTACTTCTAGATAAGAGTGACTTAATTTTTCCATTTGCTGGTGAGATTTTGTTCCAGCATACAGCAATATAAACTCTTTCGATAGAGTGAGCAGCAAATTGGTCAGATAAATGTTTATGAGTAAAATCATTTTTAGCTATTACAACCAGTCCACTCGTATCTTTATCAATTCGATGAACTATTCCTGGCCTTTGAGCATCACCTACAAATTTTAATTCATCTCCACAATGATTGATCAAAGCATTAACAATTGTACCAGTCTTATTTCCAGCACCGGGGTGCATTACAATACCTGCAGGTTTATTGATAACTATCAAATCCTTATCTTCATAAATAATATTTAATTTTATGTTTTCACCAATTATTGGTGTCTCATTTGCTAATTTTATATTCACTGAAATATGATCGCCTAATGAGATCTTATAATCAGGATCTACAATATTATTATTTACTGTAATATTGGAGGACTTTATTAATTGAATTATTTTAGACCTACTAAATTCTTTCAAATTTAAAGCAATATATTTGTCTATACGTTGGCCTACTTGCTTCTTATGGTTGACTTTATATTGATAGAACATTATGAGATAACGATGTACCAAAAAATTATGTTATTTATAGTTATATTTCTCGGAATTGTAATTTTAATTGGTACCACGATTGTTATTACTACTATTATTGAGCGATCATACAAGATTGATTTTTTTACTTCCACTGATAATTCTGAGAAGGATATAAATATTGAAAAAAAATGTGATCTTGTGGGTGAAAAAACTAAAGTTATTTCTCTAAGTGAGGACAAATTAGCTATTATTTGTGAGGGTCGTATTGAGGTAATGAATTTATCTAATAATCAAGTAGAAAAAGTAGTTAACTACTAGCTTGCTCTATAAAAACTGGTCTCTACATCAGGTAAAGTTTCTTTTTTGAGGATGAGATCAGATGCCTTTTCAGCGATCATCACAGTTGTTGCATTGAGATTTCCTGTAATGATATTTGGCATTATTGAAGCATCTACAACTCTTAAATTTTCAATCCCATAAACTTTGAGCTCTTCATCGACAACAGATAACTCATCTTTTCCCATCTTGCATGTACAAGAAGGATGATAAGCAGTATCACCTTTATTTTTAATGAATTCATTTAAATCACCCTCAGAGCTTGAATTTATTCCAGGGTTAATTTCTTTTCCTCGATATTTATCAAAAGCTTTTTGATGAAAAATTTCCCTTGCAATTTTAATACCATCTCTCATTTCTTTTAAATCATGCTCTGTCTGCATATAATTAAACTGTATAGCGGGTGAAGCTGAGGGATTGTTTGACTTTAATTTGACATGTCCTCTACTTGTTGGCCTCATTGGTCCTACATGCGCTTGAAAAGAATGAGAGCTTGGAGATTGTCTTCCATGATCCAATACAAGCGATGGAAAGAAGTGATACTGAATATTAGGATAATCAACCATATCATTACTTCTCACGAAGCCGCCTGTCTCTAAGTTTGAATATGCTGCCACTCCAGATTTAAAAATAAACCACTCTATCCCTATGAATGCCATTCTTATTGGATTATATGATGTGTAAAGTGTAACGGGCTTTGTACACTCATATTGTAAATAAGTTTCAAGATGATCCTGTAAATTTTCACCTACACCTCTTAGGTCATGTTGAACAGAAATATCTAATTTTTTTAGTTCTTCAGCATTTCCTATACCTGAAAGCATTAGAAGTTGAGGTGAATTTATTGCTCCAGCTGATAATATCACTTCATTTTCAGCATGTATTTTTTTTCTCTCTCTTCCTGTAGTACATTCAACCCCAACGGCTTTATTATTTTCAATGATAACTTTGTTTACTATTGTGTTTGTAATGACGGTAAGATTTCTTCTGTTAATAACTGGATGCAAGTAAGTTACACTCGTACTTTGTCTTCTGCCTCCATAAATAGTGGTGTCCATTAGGCCAAATCCCTCTTGCTTATATCCATTCATGTCATTATTTATCTCATAGCCGGCTTGTTCTGCCGCTTCTAGGTAGACTTTACTCAATTCATTGCCTTCCGAAGATCGAGATAGTTTTAAAGGACCGCTTTTATTCCTATAAGTTTCATCTAATCCTTCAATTGACTCTGATTTTTTAAAATACGGAAGAACATTATTATAATTCCATGACTTAAGATCTTTTTGAGCCCAGTTTTCAAAATCCATTGGATTTCCTCTTACATGAACCATACCGTTGTGTGATGAACTTCCTCCCAACATCTTTCCTCTTGGGCAAAACATTTTTCTATTGTTCATGAACGGTTCAGGCTCAGTTTCGTATAAATAATTATATTTTGGGTCATGCATTGTGTATAATAAAGCTGCTGGCATTGAGGTTTTCCATGTTTTATCCGATGGACCTGACTCTATTAACAATACATTTATCTCTGGATCAGCTGAAAGTCTATTTGCCAGAACACAACCCGCACTTCCGGCACCAATAATAATATAATTATAAGAATTAAATTGCATAACTAATTTTACCAAAGTTTGTAATTATAGTACAACATAAGCTTATGTTAAAAAATTTAAACCCCAATTATGCAATTGTACTTTCAACATTATTGTGGGGTACGTGGTGGTATCCATTAAGGCTACTTAATGAATATGCGTATAATAATGCAATTCCGCTCACTTTAAGTTTCACTATTGCTGGGTTATTTTTATTATTTTTTTCATACAAAAATATATCAAAATTAACTAATCGAAATTTAATTCTTACAATAGTCGCAGCTTCAGCAGGAGCGGCTGCAATGTGTCTTTATAATGAAGGTTTAATTAGAGGTAATGTTGCAAGAGTCTTAATCTTTTTTTATTTAACAGCTGTATGGAGCACTTTAATTGAAATTATTTTTCTAAGAGCGGCCTTAAACATTTATAGGTTTTTTTCAATTTCTTCAGGTTTTATAGGTCTGTTTATTATAACTGGGTTGGATCAAGGAAATTTTATGCCTAGCACACTTGCAGATCTGTTTGGAATTCTCTCAGGATTTCTCTGGTCAATCTGTGCAACACTCATAAGAATAAATGAGGAACTTGATGTAAATTTCGGTACTTCAGTTTTTATTTTAATTGGGGGTCTTTTTGTTATTATTGCAACATTCTTACCAGATGGGCAAATACTTTCAGGATTTAACTATGATATTTTAAAGAATACTATTTTGATAATTTTAATATTCGCATTTATCTGGTTATTGCCAGGTTACTGGCTTGTCACCTATGGTCAGGATCAAGTTGATCCAGGACGCGCGGGGATCCTATTAATGTTCGAAGTTGTTATTGGCGTTATATCTGCCTATCTGCTTGCAAATGAAATAATCTCGATTAGAGAGTTTATTGGTGCAATATTCGTAATGAGCGCACCATTAATCGAGATCTATTCAGTAAAAAAATAATTAAATCAGACATTTATCTAATTAATTATGTAACATAATTTAATTTTTTTTTATGTGGAAGCACTTACATATATATGTTTCAATTATAATGAAAGATATAAATTAGGAGATTAAAATGAATAAATTTTTTAAAAAATCTGCAATTGGAATATTTTTAGCAGGTTTTGCAGTTATTTTTGCAGTTAGTTGTGACAGGAATCAGGAAGTAGCTGATTGTGGCACAATTACTGTCGCAGAAATGAATTGGGCATCAGCTGAAATGTTTGCTCATGTAGATAAAATAGTATTAGAAAATGGGTATGGTTGTAATGTTGAACTTGTACCCGGCGATACTATGCCAACAGCAACATCAATGATGGAAAAAGGTGAGCCGGATGTAGCTCCTGAACTCTGGATTAATTCAGTTCGTATAGCTCTAGATAATGCAGTAGGTGAGGGTCGTTTGCATTATGCAGCTGAGGTACTGTCTGACACTGGTGAAGAAGGATGGTGGATTCCTCAGTACATGGCTGATGCAAATCCTGATATCCAAACGGTTTATGACGTTATAGAGCGCCCTGAACTTTTCCCTCATCCGGAAGGTGGAGATGGAGCAATTTATACATGTCCATCAGGCTGGAACTGTCAAATTAGTACCGGAAATCTCTTTAAAGCGTATGATATGGAAGCAAAAGGATGGAGACTAGTTGATCCTGGATCAGGTGGTGCATTAGCTGGTTCTATCGGTGAAGCATATAATAAAGAAGAGGGATGGTTTGGATACTATTGGGCTCCCACAGCAGTTCTTGGCAAATATCCACTTAAGAAACTAAGCTTTGGTGTTGAACACAGTAAAGAAGAGTGGGACACTTGTACTTCTCAAGACGGATGTGCAGATCCAAAACCTAACGCATGGGTTGTTTCTGAAGTATACACTGTTGTAACTGATAACTTTAAAAATAGTTCTGATCTTGGAATGGAATACATTTCAAAGAGAGCACTTCCAAACAGCACTGTTAATGCTTTATTAGCTTGGAAAGATGACAATCAAGCATCTGGCGAAGACACAGCTATACATTTTCTGAAAAACTATACAGAATGGCACAGCTGGGTTGACGGTAATGCGAAAGCTAAAATTGAAGCAGCGTTATAATTAAAAAAATAATATTGCGGACTATAGAAATATAGTCCGCATATCTATATGAATTTTACCGAATTTTTTATTTCATTTCCTGAAATGAGTAAGGAGAGTCTTCGCCTATTTAAGAAGTCTCTTGATGGCGCTTACCGAAACTTTTCACGTGAATATGGCGATACAATTGAAGCGGTTTTTGATCCAGTGCTTTATTTCTTAGTATGGTTTGAAAGAATACTACAAAATTCTCCATGGCCTGTCGTAATAATCGTTTTCTTATTATTGATCTATTATGGAAGTAGAAGCATCGCTCTAACTATTTCATCTTTAATTGCTTTTTTATTAATTGGATATTTTGGAATGTGGGATGATACGATGTCCACAGTCAGTATTATTGGTGTTTGCACACTAATGTCTATCGGCCTAGGTATACCAATTGGCATATTAATGTCAGGATCTGATAGGGCGAGAGCCGCAATTACTCCAATTTTAGATGTTATGCAAACGATGCCAAGTTTTGTGTATCTCATTCCAGTTGTTATGTTATTGGGTATTGGTAAAATTCCTGGTTTACTTGCAGTTATAATCTATGCAATCCCGCCAATAATTCGACTTACTGATCTTGGTATTAGAGAAGTTAATAAAGAAGTTTTAGAAGCCGCAGATGCATTTGGTGCAAATAGAACTCAAAAATTATTTAGAGTACAGCTTCCATTAGCTTTACCAACAATTTTCGCTGGTATTAATCAAACAATAATGATGGCACTTGCAATGGTAGTTATTGCTTCAATGATTGGGGTTAAGGGATTGGGGCAACCAGTCTTAAAAGCCATCACCAATCAATATTTTACAATGGGCCTTCTCAATGGTTTGGCTATTGTAGCTTTGGCGATCATATTTGACAGGGTTTCTCAGTCATTTGGCAAAAGAATGCAGCAATATAGGGCTGGCGCAAATGAGTGAGATAAAGATTAAGATAGAAAATTTGTATAAAATTTTTGGATCAAGACCAAGAGAGTACACAGACATAGTTAGAGATGGTGTTGATAAAGACGAGTTATTATCAAAATATAATCATGTTCTTGGGTTGGATAATATTTCTCTAGATATCAAGGAGCATTCAATACAAGTTGTAATGGGATTATCAGGGTCAGGAAAATCTACTTTGATAAGACACATTAATAGATTGATTGAGCCAACCGAGGGAACGGTCACAGTTGATGGAGAGGATATTACTAAACTTAATAAAATGGATCTTCTAGAGTTTAGAAGAAATAAAACAGGGATGGTTTTTCAACGCTTTGCACTATTTCCTCATCAAAATATATTAGACAATGTCCAGTTTGGATTGAGCATAAAAAATCTAGATAAGTCAGACTCTATAGAAAGAGCAATGTACTGGATCGAAAAAGTTGGTTTAACCGGTTTTGAAAATAAATTCCCAAATCAATTGTCAGGAGGAATGCAGCAAAGAGTAGGTTTAGCTAGGGCGTTAGCTACTGATCCAGATATATTGCTAATGGACGAAGCCTTTAGTGCGCTTGATCCATTAATAAGAACTGATATGCAGGACCAATTACTGGACTTACAAAAGAATTTAAATAAAACAATTATGTTCATAACTCATGACCTCGATGAGGCACTAAAATTAGGCGACCGAATAGCTATACTCAATGGCGGAAAACTTGTTCAAGATGGAAATGCAGAGGAAATTCTTTTAAAACCCGCTGATCAATATGTGGCCAATTTTGTTAAGGATGTTAATCGTATAAAGGTTTTAAAAATCAAGACAATTCTTGACCAAGGAGGTGAACGAGCAAATTCTAATCCAACTGTAAACGTAAATGATAGTATTGAAAATTGCTTGCCGGCAATACTTGAAAGTCAATCCGGTCTTAACGTAATTGATGAGAAAAACAATTTTGTTGGCTCAGTATCAAAAAACAAAATTATAGATATTTTGCAAAAATCTAAGGATTAATTCTACTAAATTTTTTTATTGCCTTAAATTTTTACCGGTTTGGTCATAACAAGCATTATCAACAATTGAGGCATTATAAAACTCTCCATTTATTTCAACTTGCAAAACTTCTTTGGATTTTAATAAATCATTGTTCAAGTATGCAAAAGCAATACTTTTTTGCACATAGTGGCCGAAGCCTCCAGATGTTACATATCCGATACATACTTCATTCTGCATAACAGCCTCATTGCTAGTCACATCTATGTTGTCAGTTTCAATTACCAAGGAAAATAATCTGTGATTGCTATCATCTTTAACTGCAGCGTCTTTACCAATAAAATCTTTATCCCAATTTATAAATGCAGAAAGGCCAGTTTCTTTTGGAGTATAGTCAGGTCTAAAATCTAGTGTCCATGCGCCCCAATTTTTTTCTAGTCTCATAGACATCAAAGCTCTTCCGCCAAAAGGTTTAATGTTGAATTCTTCTCCTGCATCCTCAATAGCCTCATAAAGCTTGATTTGATAGTGTGGAGCTACATATATTTCATATCCCAATTCTCCAGTAAATGACAACCGGTTGACTAATGCAGGAACACCAGCAACAAACATTTGTCTAGAATCTCTAAATTTAAATGACTCATTAGAAACATCTTCTCTTACCAATAATTGCAGTAAATTTCTAGACTTTGGGCCAGAAATAGCAAGGCCGTGATAATCATCAGATCTGTTTTTATAAATGACCTCATATTGATCTAGATGTTGTTCAAACCATCGTCGATGCATTTCCTGAGCGGCACCAGATCCATAAACCATAAAATGATTTTCACTAATACACGAAACTGTAAGGTCCCCATATAATTTACCTTTTTTAGATAGCATTGGACTTAGTGCTATGCGTCCAACTTTAGGTATTCTACCTGCCAAAATATAATCCAAAAATTTTCTTGAGTCTTTTCCCTTAAATTCATGTTTAGAAAAATTAGCAATTTCTGTTACTCCAACGTTTTCTCTTACATTTTTTACTTCATTTGAAACATAGTTATGGGATCGAGAGCGCTTGATAGTTGGTTCTTCGTAAGCATCATCAGGATTATCAGCAAACCATAGAACATTTTCGAGTCCAAAGCTGTCACCCATAACTGCTCCCATGTTAACGAAGCGATCATATAAAGCTGTAGTTTTTTGTTTCCTTCCTTTTGGCAAAGTCTCATTTGGAAATGTCATAATAAATCTTCGTTCATAATTTTCAGATGATTTAATTGTTCCATAATGTGGAGATGCATAATCACCAAACCGTGCAACATCCATCGCCCAAACATCTATGGAAGGTTCACCATCAATAATCCATTCTGCAATACATTTGCCAACACCTCCTCCTTGACAGAACCCGGCCATAACACCGACTGCTACCCAATAATTTCTCATACCTGGAACTGGTCCAATGAGAGGATTTCCATCAGGACCAAATGTAAAAGGGCCGTTAACAATATTTTTAATTCCTGCTTTTTCCAAAGCTGGCATTCTCTCAAAACCAATGACTAATCGATCTTGAATATTTTCTAATTTTGGTTCCAACAGTTCATGTCCAAAATCTAATGGGGTTCCCTGAACTTTCCAAGGAGTAGACTTATGTTCATATGTGCCAAGCAACATGCCTTGTCCTTCTTGTCTAAAATAGATATTACCATCAAAATCAGTTCCAACTGGTAGCCTTGTTCCCTTAGGCATCGCTGCTATTTCTGGAATTGTATCAGTGATTAAATAATGATGCTCCATTGGCTGTACAGGCAAATTTAATCCAGCAAGTTTACTGACCTCTCTCGCCCAAAGTCCTGCAGCATTAATTACAATTTCTGTATGAATATTGCCCTTATCAGTAAACACATCCCAGGTTCCATCTTCTCTTTGCTTAGTGTCTTTAACCTCAGTATTTGTGTAATAGTTAGCGCCATGAACTTTTGCAGATTTTGCAAATGCATATGTGACACCTGATGGATCTACTTCTCCATCGATCGGATCCCACAAAGCTGAAATATATTTATTGGGATCGATAAGAGGATTTTTTTTTGCAACCTCCTCTAATGAGATAAACTCTTGATCAAGACCCATATATCTGGCTTTTGTTCTTTCTCTTTTAAGATAATCAGACCAAACTTCATTAGAGGCTAAATAAAACCCTCCACTTGGTTTAAAGCCAACTGAATGACCTGAAGTCTCTTCAATTTCCTTGTACAAGTTTATTGTATATGCCATCAGTCTGGATATGTTTGGATCTGAAGAAATGACATGAACGTTTCCTGCGGCATGCCATGAGGATCCTGCTGTTAATTCTTTTCGCTCAAGGAGAACGCAGTCCTTCACCCCAAACTTTGCTAAATGGAAAAGAATAGAGCAACCTACAACTCCCCCGCCAATAACAACAACTTTAGCATGAGTTTGCATTCTTAAGGTGTGAATTCTTTATTTACCTGCTTAAGAGTTTCGTCTGTTCCATGGTGAAAATGTTTTCTCATGTCCGGCATATATTTCATCGAAATTGGTTTTTTACCAACTGCAACTGACATTTCTCTCACGTGATGTGCTTCGGCGCCACAACAAATTCCAATAAAGTTGATATTTTTTTCCATACAGTCTGCAGCAAATTTAGCCATTTCAAAACGATTACAAAAAAGATTATCCAAGGCTACAGGAAATGCATTATTTCCAGGAATACAATCACATCCATCATCAGAAATATTTAAAAAACCAGGTTCCTTTTCTGTTGTTCGATAAGGCACTGGCAATCCAGCAACATGGCAAGATACTTTATCTCTTACTTTTTCTAGAAGTTTCATAGTCATATCTGGCCCTCTATAACAGTTTAAACCAACGACATTTGCACCCAAGTCTTCCATCATTTTACATGCATCTTCAGGTGTATGTCCTTCTCTTGTCTTATCTCCCCTGGGTATCGCAAAATTTGTAACTGCAATCATGCCTTCATCTTTGATTGCTTTTAGAGCAATTTTCATTTCCTCAGTCCAATTAATTGTCTCAGCGACAATAAAATCAACTCCCGCTTCCTTTGCCCACGCCACTTGTTCCTCATACATTTTCTGACATTGAATAAGAGATTGTTTATCATTTGGATCATAAATATTTGTATTTGCTACATCTCCACAAACCATAAGATCTAAATCTTTATATTCATTAGCTGCATCTTTTGCAATTTGAAGAGCATTTTTCTGTAAAGACTCTAATAAATGCTCTTTCCCAATTATTCTTAATTTTTCTCTATGGCCATAATAAGTGAAAGCTTGGACAACATCAGATCCTGCTCTTATAAATTCTCTATGTAATTGAGTAACAACTTCTGGGTGCTCTAAAACAACTTCAGGAACAAATCCTCCTGCGGATAAGTAACCTCTTCGTTCCATGGCGAATAAATAACCTTCAGCACAAATGATTGGTCCCTCATTTAATCTCGTTATCAGATCTTTTTTCATGAATGCACTCCTAATTTATTCAAACAATAAATAAAAAATTATACCTAATTTAATATTCTGTCGAATTAAAAAAATGACAAGGCTATTCTTTTTTGGAATGAAAAAGCATTTCTAATTTGAAAACAAGCGCTCATCAAGCGGATAAGTAGAAATCGTTTCGTAACCATTATTTGTTACGACACCCTGATCCTCAAGCTTGACCATGTGGTCCCCATTAACTTCACCCACCAAAGCCTCGACACAAAGAGTCAGTCCTGGTTCCAGAACAGCGTCAAAGGCATTTTTAACCAAACGGTCTGGGTAGGCGATCAATGGCCATTCGTCACACATCCCGACACCATGCATAGGTGATGAATACTTGAGCGCCTGATACTTGTCCTGCAACACGTGCAAAGAATGAGTTAAGTCTTCCATGTGGAGGCCGGGCTTGAGAAGCCTTGTGTTATAGCGAATGTGTTCTACTGCCTCTGCATAACTCTCGCGCATATTAGCTGGCGCTAAACTATCTCCAATCCACCAGGTACGACTGAGATCTGCACAAATCCCATAGGGGCCGATCAAATCAGTATCAAAAGCAAGAATTTCGTTCTCAGATATGATCCTTGGCCCACATTCTTGAAACCATGGGTTGGTGCGTGGCCCTGAAGTAAGAAGTCTTGTCTCAATCCACTCGCCACCTCTTTTAATATTTTCTGCATGAAGTACCGCCCAAACATCATCCTCTGTCACACCACCTTTTGGAATTTCTTCGCGTGCAAACTCCTCCATAACTGCCATCGAGCGTTCACAAGAATAAATAGAACAGCGCATTGCTCGTAATTCGTGCTCGGTTTTGATAGCTCGTGCACGTTCTGTCACTTCCTCACCGTCACAGTACTCAAGCCCTGCTCGACGGACCGCATCTAAACCTGCAGGCTGAATTTTGTCTATACCGACTTGTGTACAACCTGGAGCGTGAGTGGCAATTAAGTCTAGTACCTCAGCTGCGAAAGCGTCAGCTGCTGGCCCAATCCGGTCACCACGGGCGAAGTAAAACATGTCCGCACCTGAGCGGCTCTCCCGAACAAGTGGATTGTATTGGGCGAGGAATGGTGCGTTTTTATAATCCCAGAGTACCATATACCCATCAGCACAAAGCAAGCACGCCCGGAACGGATTGTGGGTGTTCCACAACTGCATATTTGTCGTGTCAGTTGCATAACGAATATTAAGGGGATCAAACATCAATAAGCCCCCATAACCCCTGGCTACAATTGCATCAGTCAAGCGTTTGTGTCTGGCTTTGCGCATCTCAGTCAGATCTGGCAATATAAGCCCTGCATCTTGCCATTCAGCATAGGCTAATGCGGTTGGGCCAATTTCGACACGATCGCCATCATTGATTGTTCCATCGCCCAGATGCACCCCCTGGCTTGGGTCTATCTTATGATTATCGCTGTAGTAATTATTTATATTTGGTAATATTTTACGATTTATCTTCATTTTATTAATTAAGGATTAATTCTATTCAAATAATTTAATCTACCTACGATCTCATCCCTATCAATATAATATCCTTGGAGGTGTCTATTACCTGAATTGGTATCGTATTCTTTTCTGCCATGCAAGACTCTTCTGTTATTAAAGCTAAAAATATCTCCAGCTTCTAATCTGAAATTGATTTCAAACATAGGGTCATGTAGCAATGAAAGAAGTTTACGATATGCTTCATAGAAGCTATCCATAACTTCAGGACTGCAATCCATTATTCCCATATAAGCAACGCTGAACCGTATATCATTAAAATCATTGTTGTGATCTAGAGTAAATATGGGTTTATGCATTACTCTAATTGTGTTTGCGGTGTAATCTCTATTTACAAATTTTACAGGTGTATCAAGAAGAATCTTGAAATATTCAGTAAAATTTTCTTTCATATAGCTTGCAACTTTAAATCCATCTAACGCAACTGATTCACCACCGGTTGCATCGTTTATTAAACAATGAAGGAACTGGTAGCCAGGAGCAATTTCATAATATGGTAAGTCGATGTGATTTCTTAGAGCTGCAGCTGTATATGCTGAATTATTTGGATTAGGAATGTCGATTACTTCAAATGGTGTTTTAAAAAAAGTTTCTCTATGATGACTTATATTAGATAGAACATCAAAACCTGACTCTTTTTCAGTGGGTGCATTTTTTACAATTGAAATGCCCTTATAGTGAAGTTGTTCTAACCATTTTTTTATTCCTTCATCTCCACTAATAATTTCTTGATAATCTATTTGAATATCTTCAAAATTTGATTGCATACTATTATCCCACAAAAAATAAGGTGAACTATATTTTTTCTTACTTTTCATCGTGTAACAGTTATGTCGAAGCCATTCGACGTCATAGTGACTTATATGGCCTCCTTCACTCCACTCAATCTCCAACTGCCCTTTATCATTTATTGTAAACGCTTTTGGGTAAATATTTTCTGAAACATTTAGCAAGTTAAAGGTTCTCTCCCTTGCAGTAGGGTGAACTTCTGATGGACAATTATCCCTTAACCATAAAAAATTAAATTTACTCTGCTCACCATCACTCCAATCAATTAGAATCGATTTACCATTCTTTTTTAATGATGATATTGATGGATTCTCATTCATATCTTATTTAAATGTATTATATTTTCTGTCCCAATTCGGAAACTTACCTTTTTGATTCTTATTTAAAGTTTTCATAATTTCAATCAAAAACAAATCTCTTTGTTTTTCTAATTCTTTAATATTGAATTTTCCTGCTTGTTTTTTTGTTCCTGAAACCATTGCTTTTTTAAGTTTGTTGGTTAATTCAGGTGCTTTCAATTTTGTCCAAGGGAGTTTTAGTGCAGGACCAAATTGTTCCAGCATGTGTTTCATGCCAGTTTCTCCACCAGCTAAATGGAACGTTAAACAAACCCCCATAAAAGCCCATCTCAATCCAGGACCATAAACAATTGCATCATCAACTTCATCCGTTGATGCTACCCCGTCATTTATAATATGCAAGGCTTCACGCCATAACGCTTCTTGTAGTCTGTCTGAAATATATCCTTCTATTTCTTTTTGAACAATAAGTGGTCGCATTCCAATATGTTCATATAATTTTTTTAATTTTTTAACACTTATATGACTAGTTTTCTTGCCAGCTACAATCTCTACTAGAGGTAATAAGTATACAGGATTAAATGGATGACCTATTAAAACTCTCTCAGGAAACTTGCAAGCCGATTGAATTTTTGATGGTAATAAGCCTGACGAACTAGATGCGATTATAACTCTCTTATCAACTAAATTATCAATTTGTTTGAGTATATTTTTTTTAATCTTTTCGTTTTCTGGTGCATTCTCTTGAACAAAAGTTGTATCCTTCAATGCACTAGGTAATTTTGAATAGACCTTAAGATTTCTTAATGAGGCATTTCTATTCAAACCGATTTTCTTTAAGCTTTTAAAAGCAGTTCGAACATTTATTTTTAGCTGCTCACGTGAAACACTATTAGGGTCATATGCTTTTACAGTATAACCTTTAGCTAGAAATCTTGCAGCCCAGCCTGCGCCAATTACTCCAGTACCCACAATAGTGATGACTTTATTTTGTTTCAAACTTTAAGCCCAAGTTTTTTTCTGGCTTCATCTGGCCCCATCACATTTGCACCAAGATTATTAATTATTGTCGTCGCTTTTTCAACAAGTTGACCGTTTGAAGCGTATACACCTTTTTCAAGATATAGGTTGTCTTCAAGACCAACTCTAACATTGCCCCCCAAAAGAACCGCTTGAGCAACCATCGGCATTTGATGAACCCCAATTCCAAAAGCTGCCCAGTTACTGCCCGATGGTAGCATGTCTACCATGTTTTTCATTGAACTGGTATTAGCCGGTGCCCCATAGGGAATGCCAAGACAAATTTGAAATAGAGGAGGGCTGTCAAGCAATCCCTCATCGTACATTTGATTTGCAAACCACATATGCCCTGTATCAAAAACTTCTAACTCCGGTTTTACGCCTAATTCTTGTATTCTTTTTGCACCAATTCTTAATTGTTCAGGAGTACTAACATAAATCATGTTGCCATCACCAAAATTAAGAGTTCCACAATCAAGGGAACATATATCTGGTAATATTTCTTCAACGTGACTTAGTCGTTCAATCGCATTAACAAAATCAGTATTAGGTCCGAACTTTAATAGATCATCCTCAGGTCCAATTTCTATATCACCGCCCATACCACTGGTAAGATTTATTATGACATTTGTGCCACTATCTTTTATGCGGCTCACAACCTCTTTATAAAGCTCATCGTCTCTTGATCCCTTTCCTGTATTTAAATCTCTGACATGGATATGCGCTATAGCAGCTCCAGCTGACGCTGCTTCAATTGCTGCATTAGCAATTTGCTCTGGCGTCACCGGTATGTTTGGATGTTTGTTGACTGTATCTCCTGATCCAGTAACAGCACATGAAATAATGACGTCTCTGTTCATATTCCTTTACTAGTGAAAAAAAATTAATTTACAATTACCATACTATAGTATGTAATCATCATCTGAAATGCAAAATCTACAAAAATTTTATATTGATGGTCAATGGGTAGCGCCACAATCTAGTAAAAAAATGCCTGTCGTAAATCCAGCCACAGAGGAAGTTATCGGTGAAGTCATATTAGGTAATGAAGAAGATGTAAATATCGCAGTAAAAGCCGCTAAAAATGCATTTATGAGTTTTTCAAAAACTTCTAAAGAAGAGAGAATGAATATTTTGAAAAATATACGAAAAATTTCAGAAGAAAGATTTGATGACTTAGCTGATGCTATGACAATGGAGATGGGTGCACCAAGAAAAATGTCACGTGAAGCCCAAGCTGATGCAGCTATAGGTCATTTGGATGGTTTTATTAGTGCATTAGAAAAACATGAAGAAAAAATTGAGTTATCCAATACAGATATTTTATTAAAAGAACCAATTGGAGTATGTGGTCTAATCACTCCATGGAATTGGCCAATAAACCAAATCACATTAAAAGTTTTGCCAGTCATTGCAACCGGCTGTACTTGTATTTTAAAACCATCAGAACATACGCCATTATCAGCAATGGTTTATGCCGAAATACTAGATAAAGCTGGTGTCCCTGCAGGTGTTTTCAATTTAGTTCATGGTGATGGCGAGGGTGTGGGCATAGCCATGTCAAGACATCCAGATATTGAGATGATGTCGTTTACCGGCTCTAAAAGAGGCGGAAAGTCGGTTACAATAGAGTCAGCTGAAACTGTCAAAAAAGTTACACTTGAGCTTGGAGGCAAGTCACCAAATTTAGTTTTTGCAGATTGTGATCTTGAGGAAAAAGTAACCGCATCTGTAAATGAATGTATGTTTAACACCGGACAATCATGTGACGCTCCTACCAGATTACTGGTTGAAAAAAAATGCTACGATGAAGTCGTTACAATTGCAAAAAAGGCGGCTGAAGAAATAAAAGTTGGAGACCCACAAGAGGATGGAGATCATCTAGGACCTTTATTTGATAAAATCCAATTTGATAGAGTCCAAAACATGATTCAGGTAGGAATAGATGAAGGTGCCGAGCTGCTTGTTGGTGGACTGGGTAAACCTGAGGGGTTAGAAAAAGGTTGGTTTACTAAACCAACTATATTCATAAATGTTAATAACAGCATGCGAGTAGCTCAAGAAGAGATTTTTGGCCCCGTACTTGTAATAATTCCATTTGAAGATGAAAAAGAAGCTATTGAAATAGCTAATGACACACCTTACGGACTTGCCGCATATTTACAAACAGGCGACACCGAAAGGGCAGAAAGAGTTTCAAGACAACTTAGAGCTGGCGGTGTACATGTAAACGGAGGCGGTTATAACTATGGCTCTCCTTTTGGCGGTTATAAAGAGTCTGGAAACGGCCGCGAAGGCGGTGATATGGGGCTTGAAGACTATCTTGAAACAAAAGCATTACATATTGCTTAAAATTTAATTCAAAGCAGTAAAATTTATGGAAAAATTACTGTGGCAAGCCTCCGAAAAAAGAAGAAAACAATCTAATTTAATAAAATACCATCGTTATCTTAAAAAAAACTATTCGATAAATTTTGATTATGAATATGACTCCTTATTCAACTGGAGTATAGCAAAGCCTAACTTATTTTGGACAAGTCTTTTGAGTTATTTAGATATAAACTATAGCGGCAATGAAAACCCTGCTATTAGTGAAAGTGAAAATATTTATGACAAGAAATTTTTTCCAAACTTAAAGCTTAGCTATAGTGAAAATATCATTAATAATTTAAATTCTATTCCTATACTCTATGTAAATGAAATTGGATTTAAAAAATATTACAGCAAAGAAGAAGTTATTCATAAAGTAAATTTAGTTGCTAAATATTTGAAATCTATTGGTATTAAAAAGGGCGATAGAGTTGTAGGCATTGTAACTAATAATGCAGAAACATTGATTTCATTTCTTGCAGTAAATTCAATTGGTGCGGTATGGTCTTCTTGTTCACCGGATTTTGGTGAACAGGCTATATTAGATAGGTTTAGTCAAATAGAGCCCAAAATTTTATTTTATTCCAGCAACTATATGTATGGAGGAAAGAAATTTAAAATTTTAGAAAAAATAAAAAATGTTGAGAGTAAGCTTAATACATTGGAAGTGTCCATATGCATTGATTATTCTCAAAAAGACAAAAGTTTTATCGATGAAAAATTAAATTTTTTTGAAGAAAACAATAGAGAATTGAGTGCGCTCTCTTTTGAAAGATGTCAGTTTAATGACCCAATGTATATATTGTATTCCAGCGGTACAACTGGAAAACCAAAATGTATTGTACATAATACTGGAGGTCCATTAATCCAACATTTAAAAGAACAGCAACTTCACTGTGAAATTTGTGAAGACGATAAGCTTTTCTATTTTACTACTTGTGGATGGATGATGTGGAATTGGCTTATTTCTGGTCTTGCTTCTAAGGCAACAGTTGTTCTTTATGAGGGGTCTCCTTTTTTTCCACATCAGGACTCACTTTTTAAAGTGGCGGAAGAAGAGGAAATTACTTGTTTTGGTACAAGCGCAAAGTTTATTGATGCGCTAAGAAATAGCCAAATTCAAATTTCAAATAAATATAAACTATCAAAATTAAAAACAATTTTAAGCACTGGATCAACACTAGTTAGTGAGAGTTTTAATTATGTTTATAGCAATATTAAGCAAGACGTACATTTAGCCTCTATTAGTGGCGGTACTGATATTGTTTCATGTTTTGTTGGAGGAGATCCAACCGGTGCAGTATTTTCAGGAGAAATTCAATGTGAATGTTTAGGAGTCGATGTTGATATATTTAATGAAGATGGGGTTAGCACTCAGCAAAAAGGAGAACTCGTTTGCAAATCAGCAATTCCTTCAATGCCAATTGGGTTCTGGGATGATGTTAATAAAGAAAAATATATAAAATCATATTTTTCAAAATTTTCCAATATTTGGACACAAGGTGACTATGCAATCAAAACAGCAAATAAGGGTTTCATAATCTTTGGGCGCTCCGACTCAACTCTCAATCCTGGAGGCATTAGAATTGGTACTGCAGAAATATATAGGTCTGTTGAAAAACTAGAAGATATCAATGAATCGATTGTGGTTGGGCAAGAATGGAATGATGATGTCAGAATTATTTTATTTATAACCCTTAAAGCCAAAAGTCATCTAAATGATAAATTAGTTGCTGATATCAAGGAAAATATTAAAAATTCAACCTCCATCAGACATGTGCCCGCAAAGATTATTCAAGTTACTGATATTCCAAGAACTCGGAGCGGTAAGATAGCTGAATTGACTGTAAGAGATATTATAAACGGTAAAAAAGTTAAAAATTTGGAGGCTCTTGCAAATCCAGAATGTCTTACAGAATATGAAAATATTGAAGAATTAGACTATTAATCATATATTTTCAAATATGAAGCTAGATTTTGACTCAAAAGAATTAAGAGTATTTGATAAAGAGGAAATTTTTAAAATACATCCCTTGTGGATACGGGAACGATCAACTGAAAAAGGGGAAGTTGATCAAAATTCTTTTCAAAGATTATATGATCCTGAAAAGATTGAGCCAGATTTGCAAATAAAGAATGCTCAGCTACTAGCAGACAACAAAATGCATGTAGAATTTTCTGATAACCATAGTGCAACTTATTGTTTAGATAAATTAATAACAGAAATTACAAGATCAAATGTCCTACCACCAAAGATTTACTGGGATAAAAATGATGCTGAGTTAAAAAAATTTAGTTTTGCCTATGGAGCAAACGAAAGTCAGCAATTGTTAGAAATTTTAAAATTTTATCATCAGTATGGTTACGTTGTAGTCGAAGATTTGCCAGCTAAGGATGGAGAAGTTATAAAATTTGCTGAAAAAATTGGATTTATTCGAGAAACTAATTTTGGCAAGCTATTTAATGTGAGGTCACAAAAACAACCTAATGACTTGGCTTATACATCCATAGAATTAGAGTCGCATACTGATAATCCCTACAGAAAACCAGTACCATCAATTCAATTTTTATTTTGTATTGAAAACAGTTGTAAAGGCGGAGACTCCACAGTTGTAGATGGTTTCAAAGTTGCAGAGGATCTAAAAAAAGAAAATCCACAAGCTTTTAATATTCTAGTAAACACTCTAATAAATTATAAATTTGAAGATAATGATGCTATTTTAGAAAAAACTGGAAAAATTATAAAATTAAGTGCTAGAGGAGAACTCAAACAAATAAAATATAGTAATAGATTAGACTTTGTATTTTACGATGAGCCAAAGGTTTTGGAAGAATTTTATGCTGCTAAAAGAGTTATGCATCAAATGATCAATTCAGATAAATATATATTACAATTTCATTTAGAGCCTGGTAACTTATTAATTATGAATAATTACAGAACTTTACATGGAAGACGAAGCTACAATACATCTGAAGGAAGTCGGTGGCTTCAAGGGCTGTATATTGACCATGACTCTGCCGAAAGTAAATATAAACTCCTCTCCAAGGAAGTAGAATGAAGACAGTCAAGTTTACCGAAATGAAAAAAGGATCAAAAGAAGATTATGAACTTTTGGCTGAATATGAAAAAAACTACGTAAATGAACTTCCTGATCGAATATTAGAATCATTAAAAAACTTAGATAATTCAGTGGACGGGTACCAAGTAACAAGACTTGAGCATTCTTTGCAATCAGCAACCAGAGCTGAAAAAGATGGGGCAGATGAAGAAATGATTGTTGCTACATTGTTGCATGATATAGGAGACAGTCTTGCTCCATACAATCACAGTCAGCTCATAGCTGCTGTTTTAAGACCGTATGTTTCTGAAAAGGTTCATTGGATTATGTTGCATCATGGGCTTTTTCAAGAATATTATTATGCTCATCATTTAGGTAAAGATAGAAATTCACGAGATAAATTTAAGGATCACCCATACTATCAAGATGCGGTCGACTTTTGTGAAAAGTGGGATCAAAAATCTTTTGATCCTAATTATGAGTCCTTCCCGTTAGATCATTTTGAACCAATGGTGAGAAGATTATTTTCTAAAGAGCCAAATTTTTAAGCTATCTTTTTCACAATTACATTTCCAACTGAATAACCAGCTCCAAATGAACATATAATTGCTAAATCATTTTTATTTAATGATTTATTGTATTTATGAAAGGCAATAATTGAACCAGCTGAACTTGTATTTGCATATTCATCCAAAACTACAGGTGCTAACTCTTTTGGGGCATCTTTTCCCAATACATACTTTGAAATTAAAACGTTCATATTCTCGTTGGCTTGATGAAGATACATGCCTTTGAGATCATTGGCCGATAGGTTATTTTCTTCTAAATGAGATTTAATCAAGTTAGAAACTTCTGGAACAACTTCCTTAAATACTTTTCGTCCATTTTGATGAAATAATTTATCTGACTGACCAACGCCATCAGGCGACGAATTATTTAAAAAGCCATAATTATTTCTTATATTGTTTGAAAACTTAGTTAATAATCTAGTGCCAATTATTTCATAGGAGTTTTCTCTAATATTTTCTTCATTAAGACGTTCTAAAATAACTGCAGTCGCAACGTCTCCAAAAATAAAATGACAGTCTCGATCTCTGAAATTTAAATGTCCGGTACAAATTTCAGGATTAATCATGATAGCAGACTTTATACTTCCAGACTTTACCATGTCGAAGATAGTTTGAATTCCAAAAGTTGCTGATGAACACGCAACATTCATATCAAAAGCAAAACCTTTGATACCCAAAGCATTTTGTATTTCAATTGCAATTGCTGGATAGGCACGCTCAAGATTTGAACAAGCTACAATTACTGCATCAATATCATCTACATCTATATTTGAGTTTTTAATCGCATCTTTAGCTGCAATGACCCCCATTTCAGCTAAATTAGATAATTCTTCTTCTGACCTTTCTCTCAATTTAGGCCTCATAAAAGAAGTATCTAGAATTCCTGTTTTATTTTGTACATATCTTGATTTAACGCCTGATGCTTTTTCTATGAATTCAGCGCTGGATTTTTCCAAAGGTTGGGTTTTTCCATTTTTAATATCTTCTGAATTTATTTCATTAAATTCATCAACATATTTATTGAATGATTGTACCAATTCCTCATTAGAGATTTTTTCCTTAGGAGTGTAAAGGCCGGTCCCAGAAATTTGAACTTTATACATATTGGAAACTATAAAATTTAAGTAGGCGCTTTGACTAATTAACTTTTTTTTCTAATTATTACAAAAAAAGAAAACTGACCCTAAAAAAGGGCCAGCTTCTAATATTTATATTCCTGGAATATAAGGAACGCCATCACCTTTAATGGTTTCATTTATGCTTTGTAATGTAGTACAAGCTGAAATCATAAAACTGAAAGCTAAAACTGTAAGAGTAGTACGCATGCTTTTTCTCCTATTTATTTAAAGATACTATATTTAATTAAGTACTAATTACAATTATTATGTTTAGAATCATGAAATTCTATGTGTATATCATTGGCACAACCAATCCTAAGCCCAGAACATATGTTGGTTGGACCAATAATATTGATAAAAGAATAAGTGCTCATAACGTCTCAAAAGGTGCAAAATACACTAGAGGTAGCAAATGGAAACTTTTGTATAAAGAGATATTTGAGTCTAAATCAGATGCAATGAAAAGGGAAATTGTTTTAAAAAAAGATCGTAAACTCAGAACGCAACTTAGAAAAAAATTATTTTAAAGTTCCGTATTCACTTCTTCCTTTTTTTCTTAGTCCGTAAGGACCAGCAATATAAATTGTAATTGGCTTAATGCCCGGCTCTAAGTCAACCCGGTGCAAATTATCAGCACTTCTAAAGCCTATATAAAATTTTCCACGCCATTTTCTTTCTTCTTTGATGTTTGTCTCCCAGTAACCACCACTTAAAATAATTGTAATATATGGAAAGGGATGATTGTGTAGCCCAATTCCATGATCATTATCTAAAATATGATGAATAAGTATATTGAAAGGAAACCATTTTGGTCTTTTTCTAAATAGCAAATAATACCTGGCGGTCCATGGTTTTGCTAAATGATATTCTGGGTGTGAAGGGCCTCTGTCCATCACAACTTTTTTTCGTCCTAATTTCTCTAGTATCTTAAGAAAAAGCATGGTACGTGAAATATAATATAGATGCGTCCGTAGCTCAACTGGATAGAGCATCAGACTTCGGATCTGAGGGTTGAGGGTTCGAATCCTTCCGGGCGCACCAGAAAAAATTATGAAGATATATAAACCATTTGGACCAACAATAGGCAAAACAAAGCTCTCATCGAGAACAGTTACAAACTTAAACAAGTTTTCAGATCAAGTATCAAAAAATAAGTCCTTATCTAAAAAGTATGATTATGATCATAGGCTCATAGGAAGTATGAAACAGCAGTTTAAAATACCAAATAAAATTTTAAAAGCAGGAATAGAAAAACAGATAATTAATTCAATAAAAGATTATTATAAGCAAACATTAAATATAAAAGTTAAGAAAATTAAAATTGAAAGAGCTTGGATAGTAAGTCAGTATGCTGGGGATTTTAATCCACCTCATTTACACAGAGGCAACATCAGCGGTGTGGGTTATTTAAAAATTCCCTCGTCTATACGATTAAATAAAGAAAAAGATTTAGCAGGTTTAATATCATTTTTTGATGGTCGTGTTTCTATGCCCAGGAACAGCCCTCCGCTAGTTAAGCACCGTGAAACATTTAAGCCTAAGGTAGGAGATTTGTATATTTTCCCTTCTTTTTTAATGCATGATGTCCACCCTTTTAGAGGAGATGGTGAGAGACGGTGTTTTTCTTTTAATGCATTCGTAGACGCTTAATTAATGTTTCTTGTTAAAATTTTTAAATTCTTTATTAATTAATTTTTTAGACAAAGAACCTTCGCGTATAATGTTTATTTGATTATTTTTAGTTTCAACTAAAGTTGACTCTTTAAAGCTCATTTTACCTTTTTTTTCGATTGCATAAGCAACATCTTTTGATTTTATTATTCCTAATTGATTTAAAGATTTTATATTTATTTCTCCATGAATATTAGCGCTTGTAGTTGCGAGTGGCTTCTGAACGTACTCGAGAATTTTTATGACGTCTTTATTTTTTGGAATGCGTATACCTACCTTAGACAATCTTTTATCCCCATTGTAAAACTTTTTTCCTTTCTTTTTTAATATCAAAGTAAGTGGTCCAGGCCAATATTTTGATGCCAAATATTCTTCAAAAGGTGAAAATATTGCAAGCTTTTTAGCTTCAGCAATTGAATGAGTAAACAGAATAAGAGGAAATCTTTTGGGTCTTTTTTTAATCTTAAATATATTTTCAACGCCTTGAAAACTCTTTGCATCGGCTGCAATACCATAAACGGTATCTGTTGGGATTACTATAGTTTTTCCTATGAGTAGACTTCTAGTTATAATTTTAATATTATTTGAATTTAGATTTATTATTTTAGATTTCATTAAATGACTCAAACACAAATATATTTCGATGATAGTTTTAAAGATCATGTATCTTCTCTCGATTATCCAGAGAGAACTGATCGGGTAAAAAATATCATCGATTTAATAAATAATGAAGAATTTAAAAATATATCAATAATTAAACCGAATAAGGTAGATTACTCTCATATTTATGAAGCACATGATAAAAGATTTGTAGATGAAACTCTTGATCGTTTTCCAAAAGATGAACAGATAGTTTTTCTGGATCAAGAAACACCTGTTTCTCGTGGTTCTTTTGAGGCAACATTAAAAGCTGCAGGCGCTGGCATAGACGCAGCAGATAACGTTATAAATAAAAAATGTATGAATGCGTTCTGTATTGTAAGGCCGCCAGGCCATCATGCATGTTATGACCGTTCAATGGGTTTTTGTGTATTTAATAATGTAGCTATATCTGCAAAGTACTTGATTAATAGGTATGGTTTAGAAAATATTGCCATTATTGACTTTGATGTTCATCATGGAAACGGAACGCAAGATATATTCTATGAAAATTCTAAGGTGCATTACTATTCAACTCATCAATATCCATTGTATCCTGGAACAGGCGATACAAATGAAAAGGGAGTAGGCAATATTGTTAATGTACCTCTTCAAGCGGGAACAAATTCATCTCAATATCAATCGGCATTTGATGAGATAATTATAAAAAAATTACATGATCAAAAACCAGATTTTTTAATTTTATCAGCGGGTTTCGATGCTCACGAAAAAGACCCATTGGCATCGTTAGAACTTTTAGAAAATGATTTTAAATTGATTACACAAAAGTTGATGAGTATTGCAGATAAATATTGTGATAATCGAATTATTTCTATGCTTGAAGGTGGATATGATATACAAGCTTTAGAAAATTCAATAATCACCCATATAAGAGAGTTACAAAGTAATGACTAAAATACCTGATGACATAAAAAAACTTACTTTTGAAAAAGCTATGGAAGAACTATCTGAGATTGTAGAAAATTTAGAGAGCGGAAACATTGATCTTGAAAAGTCTATTGAGTATTATACGCGTGGATCGCAATTAAGAGCCCATTGCCAACAAAAATTAGACGATGCAGTTTTAAAACTTGAGGAAATCAAAGTGCTGCCAGATGGTAAAATATCTAAAAAAAAGTAAATGAAACATCAAATCATAAATAACGATTTGAAAAAATTTACCATTAAATTCAATAAATTTTTAAAAAAAAAACTTAGTAAAGATAAAAATCTATTAAATCAAGCTATCCTGTATTCAATTAATACAGGAGGTAAAAGATTTAGACCATACCTAGTATATATTTTTGGTAAAGAATTGAATTTATCAAACAGTGTTATTTTTAATTTAGCTACAGCAATTGAGATGTTACATAATTATTCTCTTGTGCATGATGATTTACCTTCTATGGACAACGATCAATTTAGAAGAGGAAAAAAAACAACACACTATAAATTCAATGAATATACTGCAATTCTCGCGGGATGCGCTTTATTGACAAAAGCATATCAAATTTTATCTAGTAGTTCTTTTAAAATATCAGATAAGAAAAAAACAAAGTTGATTGAAGTAATGAGCAAAGTTTCAGGTGAAAAAGGACTTCTTTTAGGGCAATACTATGATTTGAGTTTAAAATCACCTACTGTAAGTGGGAGATTAGAATTAAACAAATTAAAAACTGCAAAATTAATGTCTTATTGCTGTCAAGCAGTTGCAATTTGTGCAAATAAAAATAAGAGTGTCGAAGATAGTATGAAAAAAATTGGAGAGTACATCGGAGAAATTTTTCAAATCAATGATGACATTGCAGATTTTCCAAGAATGTCAAAGGCAAATACTGAGATTTTACTAAATTACAAAAAAAAACTAGCTGAAAAGACGTTAAAGAATTTGAAGAAAATTAAATTAAAGAAAAAAAAGACTTTGTTGCTTATTGATTTTTTAGTTGATCTAAAAGTTTAGCCACATTGCGCTCTATTGCGCAATATATGATCTGCTAAAACACACGCCATCATAGCCTCAGCAATTGGGACAGCTCTCAAACCTACACATGGATCGTGACGACCTTTTGTTGAAATTGATGTATTTTGAAATTTATTATTAATTGTTTTTTTTGCCTTCAAAATTGACGACGTTGGTTTAATCGTTATTGATAAATTTAAATCCTGACCACTTGATATACCACCTAAGATTCCGCCAGAGTTATTAGAAGAAAAGATAATTTTTTTATTTTTATTAGCTCTTATTTCGTCGGAGTTTTCATCTCCTGATAATTCAACAGCCTCATTACCAGCTCCTATTTCAACACCTTTAACAGCGTTGATGCTCATCATTGCACCTGCAAGGTCAGCATCTAATTTACCATATACTGGTTCTCCAAGTCCGGCGGGAACATTTTTTGCATTTACTAATAATTTTGCACCCAATGATGATCCTTTTTTTCTAGTTTCATCTAGGTACTCTTCCCAAACTTTAACTATTTTTTTATCAGGACAGAAAAATGAATTTTTCTTTACGTCATTCCAATTGAAATTTCTTTGATTAATTGTGAGCTTTCCAACTTGTGTAACTGCACCTTGAATTAAAATATCTTTTTTTAATATATGTCCAATTACTTTTCTTGCGACAGCTCCAGCAGCTACTCTACTCGCAGTTTCTCTTGCGGAAGAACGACCTCCACCTCTATAATCTCTTATTCCATATTTCAAAAAATATGTTAGGTCAGCATGTCCAGGTCTAAATTTATTTTTTATATCGCTGTAGTCTTTTGATTTCTGATCTTTGTTCCAAATTAACAGCATTATCGGAGTTCCAGTTGTTTTTCCCTCAAAGACACCAGATAAAATTGAAACTTCATCATCTTCTCTTCTTTGAGTAACAAATCGATTTTTTCCTGGCTTTCTCATATCCAAGTATTTCTGAATATCCTTTTCCTTAAGAGGTATAAGAGGAGGACAACCGTCAATTACACATCCAATAGCTTCCCCATGAGACTCACCCCATGTTGTAAATCGAAAATTTTTTCCAAAAGTATTAAATGACATGTTTATTTGTCTCTTATTATTAAATGATCCACCAGTTCGACAAGATACACTTTATATTTATTTCCTTCAAATTTATTAACATTAGTTTTAGCTTTTTCTGCGTATTTTCTAATAAATTCGATTGAACTCTTATAAGTATTTGTTTTCTTCATCAGATCCAGAATTAGTGCCAGATCTTTTTTACTTCTTTTTCTCTTAAAAAATAGCTTGGCTATAATTTTTTTTGACTTTTTATCAGATTTTTTGAAACAATGAATTGCAGGATATGTTACCTTTCCCTCAAAAAAATCTTTTCCGACACTTTTACCCATTTTGCTCGAGTCACCAAAATAATCTAATACGTCATCAGATAATTGAAAGGCCATGCCAAAATTAAATCCAAAATTATTAAATATTTTTTGAGTTCTTTTATCTTGGTCAGTAATGATGGTTGGTAAGAAACAAGATATCCTAAAAAGCTCAGCAGTTTTAGCATCTATGATAGATAAATAATTTTTTTCTGTTAAGTTAATATTTTGATTATTGCCTACGTCTTGTATTTGTCCTCTTGCTAAAATGAGTGATGTTTGGGATAATATCTCTAGTAATTTTAATGATTTATTTTTTACCATTAGCTTAAAAGCTCTACTTAACAGGTAATCTCCAACTAAAACACTTACTTTATTTCCCCATATTTGATTTGCGCTTAATTTTCCTCTTCTGATCTTTCCTGTATCAATTACATCATCATGCAACAAAGTGGCGTTATGAATAAACTCAATGCAGACAGCAAGTGTTACATCCGCGTTACCTTTGTAATTCAGCATTTTTGATACAAGTAAAGTAAGAAGGGGCCTTATTTTTTTTCCTTTAGCTTTAATGAGATGGCCTGCTGTTAATGTAATTAATTTTTCTTCATCCTTGATGTTCTTACTGATTTCTCTTTCAACTCTCTTCAGAGAGCTTTTAAGTAAATTCGATAATGATTTTACTGGTGTATTCACTTATTAATTATGATTTTGTTTTATATTTAGATGTACTTATAATATAGTCTCATATAATTAAAAGTTATTGATTTCAGGCAAAAATTAAAAAAATGAGCTTTATATCCTCTAAAAAAAGAATAAATATAGTTGGCTTGCGAGGTGTTATTGGAGATCTCGGCAGATTTCAAAAGGGACTGACACTTGAGAATTGTGCAGCTGTTCTAGATAAAGCTTTTAGCTTTAAAAAGCCATCTATAGTAGTCATTAAGATCAACTCTCCAGGTGGTTCACCGGTTCAATCCGAGCTTATACACAATCGTATAAGAAATTTATCGAAGAAAAACAATGTGAAAGTGATTACAATCGCGGAGGATGTTGCTGCCTCAGGAGGTTATATGCTGATGTGTGCAGGAGATACCTTAATCGCCAATAAAAGTTCTATAGTCGGATCAATAGGTGTGATCAGTGCCTCTTTTGGATTTAAAAAATTAATAGATAAAATAGGCATTAAAAGGAGAGTTTTTACAAAAGGAGATAGAAAATCGTTTCTCGATCCATTTGAAGAAGTTTCTAAAAAAGACATAGATAAGCTGATCAAAGTTCAGGATAGTATATTTGAAAATTTCAAAGATTTAGTATCAAAAAATAGAAAAAAGAAAATAGACCCAAAAAAAGTTTTTAATGGGGAGTTTTGGACAGGCGAACAAGCAAAAAAACTCGGTTTAGTAGACTCTAATGAAGAACTAAACTCATACATTGAAAAACATTATGGAAAAAAATTAAAGATTAGGAACATAGAAGAAAAAAAATCATTCATTAAAAATATTTTAAATAATCAGATTTCAAATAACGATATTGTTGACCGGCTTACAGAAGCTCTAAGGGAAAATTCTTTCTGGAGTCGATATGGCCTCTAAAAACATGGAAGACCTCGTTTCATTATGTAAAAGACGGGGGTTTATTTTTCAATCAAGTGAAATTTATGGTGGCTTGCAAGGAATATATGACTATGGTCCACTCGGAGTAGAATTAAAAAATAACCTTAAATCTTCGTGGTGGAAATCAATGATCTATGATCGAGATGACGTTGAAGGACTTGATGCATCAATTTTAACAAGTAGGCATGTATTAAAATATTCAGGCCATGAAGATACTTTCTCTGATCCTTTAGTCGACTGTAGAAATTGCAAAAATAGATTTAGATCTGACCAGGCCACGGATGGAAAATGTCCAGCATGTGGGTCTAGCGATCTAACTGAACCTCGACCATTTAATCTTATGTTTAAAACCACAGTTGGTCCTGTAGATGATGGTAGTAATTATGCTTACCTAAGACCTGAAACCGCACAGCAAATTTTTACAAATTTTAAAAATATATTGGATTCAACAAGTAAGACCATTCCTTTTGGAATTGCGCAAATAGGTAAAGCTTTTAGAAATGAAGTCACTCCAGGCAAATTCATATTCAGAGTTAGAGAGTTTGAACAAATGGAATTAGAATTTTTCGTTGAACCAGGTAAAGATGACGAGTGGCATAAATATTGGGTAGACAAGAGGTATTCATGGTGGATTGATCAAGGCATATCTGAAAAAAGATTAAAAAAGCTAGATGTTGAAGATGCTGACCTATCTCACTACTCAAAAGCTACTGTAGATCTTATGTATGAATTTCCACATGGACTTGAAGAATTAGAAGGTATAGCAAACAGAACTGATTTCGATCTTGGCTCTCACACTAAAAATCAAAATGACTTTAAAATATCCGCAGATGTAATGAAAAATAACCAATCAACAACAAAATTGAGTATTCAAAATCTAGAAAGTAAAGAATGGTATATCCCGTATGTTATAGAACCCTCCGCTGGTGTTGATCGAGGCGTATTTGCGCTACTCAATGAAGCTTACAAGGAGGAGGATTTAGAAAACGGAAATAAAAGAGTTGTATTAAGCTTGAAACCACATTTGTCTCCAATTAAAGCGGCCGTAATTCCTCTAAAAAGAAATAATGAGGATTTAGTCAATAAAGCAAGCAAGATTAAGAATGATCTTCAAGCACTAGGTATGGGAAGGGTCATTTTAGAAAACTCTGGTAATATTGGAAAAGGTTATAGACGTCATGATGAGATTGGCACACCTATTTGCATAACAGTTGACTTTGAAACAATCGAAAATGATACAGTGACTATAAGAGATAGAGATACTATGTCACAAAAAAGAGTTTCATCTCAAGACTTAAACCTTGAATATAAAAAAGTTTTTAATTAACTATATATCTCTTCTCGGAAATTCTATTTTGCTAAATGGCCAAGATTTTTCTAACCATTCCTTAAATGTTTTTCCTAATTCATCCTCTAAGCCGCTATCAAGTAAATCCTGCCTTATCCAATAGTATGCTTGTATCTCGTACTCAGGGTTATCGGAGGGATAAATATAGCAACAACCGATTACATCATTCTCTTCTTTTGTTGATAGAACTGTGTAAGCGAAAGAATGTCTAAGAGAAAATTCCACCTCATGCCATCCCAGATCGGCAAGATTTTCATCTAATGTCATTTCTTTTGGCCATTCACTATCGTCCATTAGTTTATATAGATGGTCTATACTTTTCATTACTGCCTCATAGTCTTTATCGACATATTTTATTGTTAGTGGTTTTAGGATAAAATTTTCAGTTACCAATTCTGCAGGAACTTTAAAACTATTTTTAACTATTGGACGGCTGTACACTTAAATTTCAAGTCCAAAATCAATGTTTTCAATACTATGAGTAAGTTGTCCGATTGAAATTCTATCAATTTTTGTTTTTGCATAAGACTTAATATTTTTTAAATTAATATTTCCAGATGCCTCACAAAGAAACCTTTTTTTAACAATTTTTAAGCACTGAGAAATTTGTTTCTCAGACATATTATCGAGAAGTACAATATCTATTTTCTGATTTAAAATTTTTTTCAGTTGTTTAATTGTATCAATTTCTACTGTAATTTTTCTTTTTAATTTTGATTTTTTAATTTTTTTTATATTCTCAACAATTCCCTCTTTATTTACAAGATGGTTATCTTTTATGAAATAAAAATCTGATAAAGAGGCCCTGTTTACATGCGCACCACCAATTGTAAGAGCATATTTTTGTATCTGTCTCACCCCAGCAATTGTTTTTCTTGTTGAATAAATTTTAACACCGTAAGGTGCTGCAATATCAACGAATTTTCTTGTTTTTGTCGCAATACCAGACATGAACCCTAAAAAGTTTAGAGCTGTTCTCTCGGCAATTAATATACTTTGTGCATCACCATCAACTTCAATAATTTTATTTCCTTTAACCACTTTACTTCCATCTTTTTTTAAAACTATTATTTTAATTTTACTATTGAGTTCTTTAAATGTTTGAACAACAAACTCAGTTCCACAGACAATTGCACTCTCTTTTGCGACTATAGATGCTTTGAGCCTTGTTTTTTTAGAAATTAAAACTTTTGAGGTTATATCACCATATCTATCAAAATCTTCTTTCAAAGCAATTTTGATTTTTTCCTTAATATCTTTTTTAGCTAACAAGTTTTTCATCAAATTCTGATATAGTAGAATCCAAGATAGTTTTGATATAACCATCTATTTCTGAATATTTAATATCAAAATGCTTAATAAAATCTTTATCAGTATCTTGGTAATCAGATCTTAAATGACAACCTCGACTTTCTGTTCTTAAATAAGCGCCTATGATAATAAATTTGCTAACCAAAATCATATCATTAAGTTTAGCCGAAAGGCCTTTTGACTCTCTCTCAATTTTAATTACATCAGTTAGACCTCTGATAATAGAGTCTTTATTTCTAACTATTCCTAAATTTCTCATCATAGAAGACCTTAATTGCCATATATATTTTTTTGCTCTTATTTTATTTTTAGTTTTCTCTTTAAAAATCTTTATAAATTTAGAGCTAATATGAATATCCTTTTTTATATTCTTTTTATTTATTTCGCTTGCAACAATCTTAGCAAATACAAGAGACTCTAATAGTGAATTTGACGCAAGGCGGTTTGCTCCATGAATACCAGTTGCAGCAACCTCTCCACAGCACCATAGTCCTTCAACAGAAGTCTGTCCTTTCAAATCAGTTTTTACGCCACCTATATGATAATGAGCGACAGGAATTATTGGCAGCAGGTCTTTTTCAGGATCTAAATCTGCATTTTCACAGTAGGATGAAACTTGAGGAAATCGAGTATTAAAATTACTGCCCATGTGTCTACAATCTAAAAATACTGAATTTCCTTTTTCGGTTTGTTTAAATATATTTTGAGCAATAAGATCTCGTGGTGCTAACTCGTGATCTGGATGAATACCCAACATAAATCTCTCTTCATCTTGGTTTACAAGGTAAGCCCCCTCACCTCTAATTGCCTCAGTAGCCAAAGGAGTAGGGTCTAAGCCAAAGTCAAGACCTGTCGGATGAAATTGAACAAACTCCATATCTGTAAGTGTTGCGCCTGCATGTGATGCTAACGCTACGCCCTCACCATAAGAACTTCGTGGATTGGTTGTATTTGCAAAAATACCTCCTAAACCACCTGTCGCTAAAACTACGTGAGAACTTTGGATAACTACATTATTGTCAGGAACATTATTGTCAGTAAATCTTCCAATTACTCCGTAAATAGTATTTTTTTCTGTCATAATTCGATCAATTGAAACATTTTCTAAAACTGTGATGTGATCACTTTTTTTTACTCTTCCAATTAAGCCGCGCATAATTTCAAGACCAGAACTATCACCTCTTGACCTTATGATTCTATTGAAGCTGTGGGCACCTTCTAGCCCTAAATTAAAAGTACCATCTTCATTTTTATCAAAATTAACTCCGTATCCCTCTAAATCATCAATGATCCCTTTTGCATTATTTACAACTTCTTTTATCGCATCGACATTGGCTAAGCCTTTTGCTGTCGTTAAAGTATCATTAATATGACTTTCAATACTGTCATCTTTTGAAACTGCCGCGGCAATCCCTCCTTGAGCCCAACTGCTTGAAGTATTTATTCCAAGTGAACTTTTAGTAATTACGCAAACTTTTCTTGGCGCTAAGTTAAGTGCAACAGTTAATCCTGCTACCCCTCCACCCACTATTACAACATCAGGGCTATAAATAGCATCTGACATTAGCTGCTTCTGCCAATTTCAAGCATACGATCAATTGAAAGACGAGCTTTATCAATAATTGCCTTATCAACTTGAATTTGATACTGGTTAAATCGTATTGCGTCATAAATTTTCTTTAGAGAAATTCTTTTCATATGAGGGCATAGATTACAAGGTCTGATAAATTCGACATTAGGATTCTCTATGGCAACATTGTCACTCATTGAGCATTCCGTAACCATTATTACCTTTCCAGGTTGATTATCTTTTACGTAATTACTCATGCCAGCTGTTGAGCCTGCAAAGTCACTTACTGCAATTACTTCAGGTGAACATTCGGGATGCGCTAATACAACAATATCTTTATGCTGTTTTTTGTATGCCATTATTTCGTCTGCAGTAAATCTTTCATGCACTTCACAGCGACCTTTCCAAGAAATAATTTTCACATCTGTTTGGGCTGCAATATTTTTTGCAAGGTATTCATCAGGTAGAAATATAACCTTATCAACACCTAGAGATTCTACTACATGTTTCGCATTTCCTGATGTGCAGCATACATCTGTTTCTGCCTTTACATCGGCAGACGTGTTTACATATGTTACAACTGGCACGCCAGGATATTTTTGCTTTAATAATCTTATGTCCTCTGCAGTTATAGATTCAGACAAAGAACATCCTGCACGAGTATCTGGAATTAAAACATTTTTGTTTGGGCTAAGTATTTTTGCTGTTTCAGCCATAAAATGTACGCCACATACAATTATTGTATCTGCATCAGAGTCTCTTGCCTCGTAAGCCAACTTTAATGAGTCGCCAACAATGTCAGATACACAGTGGAAGATTTCAGGTGTCTGGTAATTGTGAGTTAATATTGCAATATTTTTTTCTTTTTTTAGCTTATTTATTTCATGAATAAGTGGAGCATGAAATGGCCATTCAACTTCAGGTATAATTTTCTCCACACCTTTATAAAGATGAGCTGTTGCATCTTTCACTTCAGTATTAAAATCTGATGGATATTGCAAATTATCATTCAACATTATTATTTTTTAATATAGTTTAATATTACAATTATAGTTAAATGTATATATTTCAACATATCAACAATTATAAAAAAAAAAGGGTAAAAGCTGCCGTCGTGCTGGAATTGGTAGACAGGCTGGTTTGAGGGATCAGTGAACATGGTTCGTGAGAGTTCGAGTCTCTCCGACGGCACCAAAAAGTCAATCTAATGGTTAATATTTAATGAAAATTCTATTTATTGGCCCTACAAGAATAGGTGACACAATACTATCTACCTCAATATTAAACTTTTATATTAAAAAGTTTGATCAATGCAGCATCTCAGTTGTAACAAGTTCATTTGCAAAAGATTTATACAAATTTATGCCTCACCTTCAGGAAATAATTGTAGTTGATAAAAAAAGATTTGGCCTTCATTGGTTGAATATAATGAAATTTTCAATTTTTAAGAAATGGGATTTAGTAATTGATTTAAGATCATCAGTAACATCTTATTTTTTGAATACAAAAAAAAGAATGATATTTAGAGGAAACGAACTATCACATAAAGTTATGCAATTTAGTAAATTTATAGACACAAAAGAAGCTCTCATTCCAGAAATATGGTATAGCCAAGAAGATGCGGATATAAGTTATAAAAAAATAAAAAATGATGATAATTTAATTGCTGTTGCACCCTATTCTAATTGGCCAAAGAAGGATTGGTCATTGAAAAAATATAAAAATCTTTTTCAAAATGAATTTTTTAAAAATCACACAATAATACTAACAGGCGTTTCAAGGGATATTCTTAATAAAAGGGAAATAGAGGAATTTATTAAGACGTCAGAATTAGAAATAATTAATTTGTTTGATTGGGGAAATTTGAGAAATATGGTTCCCATATTTAAGAAATGCCGTTTTTTTATTGGAAGCGACAGCGGTCTGATGCATCTTGCGGCATCTTCAGGGTGTAAGACATTTGCTCTTTTTGGACCTACGAATGATTTGGTATATGGACCATGGGGAAATCACAAAGTAATTAAATCAGATAAAGACCGAGATTATGGTCTTGAAAATTTATCTGTTGAAAAAGTATTAAATAGCATAAAAGAATATGTAAGATGATTGATCTCATTATTAAAAATGGAAAAATTGTAACTCACAATCAAGAAAAAATAGCGGATATTGCCGTAAAAAATGGAAAAATATTCAAAATAGGTAATCTAGTTAATTCAAAGTCAAAAAAAACCATTGATGCAATGGGTTTGCATGTTTTACCGGGCGCTTTTGATACACAAGTGCATTTTAGAGAACCGGGTAATACAAAAAAAGAAAATCTTAAAACAGGAAGTTTAGCGGCTGTTGCAGGAGGGATCACCTCAGTTTTTGATATGCCTAATAACAAGCCGAGCATTACAACAAGAAAGCTTTTTATGAAGAAACTACAGACTGCAAAAAACAGAATGCATTGCAACTACGCTTTTTATTTTGGAGCTGAGAAAGATAACATAAAAGAAATTAAAAAAGTTGAAAAAGTAAAAGGTTGTTGTGGTGTAAAAGTTTTTGTTGGCTCTTCAACTGGTACATTACTCGTTTCAAACCATAATGATATTGAAAAAATAATGAGAGCAACGAAGAAAATGATTTCATTTCATTCTGAAAATGAAGATATGCTTATTAATAGAAAAAAATATGCTAAAAAAGGAAAGCCATTAAGCCATCAAGTGTGGCGAAATGTAGATACAGCCTTAAGTTCTACTAGAAAGCTGATCAGATCAGCTAATAGAAGTAAGAAAAAAATACATGTACTCCATATAACAACTGCAGAAGAAATAAAATTGCTTTTAAAAAATAGGAAATATGTTTCGTTTGAAGTAACCCCTCAACATTTAATATTGGCATCACCTGATTGTTATAAAAAACTGGGCGCCTACGCTCAGATGAATCCACCTATTAGAGGAACTAGACACAGAAATGTTCTCAGAAAAACATTACAAAAAGGGCAAATTGATATTATTGGGTCAGATCACGCCCCTCATTTAAAATCCGAAAAAAATCAAATTTATCCAAATAGCCCATCAGGAATGCCTGGTGTTCAAACGCTACTTCCAATTCTTTTAAATGAGGTTACAAAAAAGACAATTTCACTCAATGAAGTAGTAAAGCTAACAAGCTTTAATCCTAAAAAAATTTTTAAGATTAAAAATAAGGGGTTAATTAAAGTTGGTTACGACGCAGATCTTACAATTGTTGATATGAATAAAACTAAAAAAGTTATGAATAAAGATATGAAAACAAAGTGTGGATGGACACCTTTCAATGGCATGAAGCTTACAGGTTGGCCTGTTGGAACAATAATAAATGGTAAAGCAGTATTCTGGAAAAATAAAATCAATAAGTCAGTATTTGGTAACCCAATAAGCTTTAATTAGCTGCGAGCAATAAAAGAAGCATTTTTAAAATTCCTCTTACCATAACGCAGAATTTTGCGATCTAAAGTTCTTATTTTTCCTCCTGCAAATCTCAATATAGCATCTCCAGCTGCGGTATCCCATTCCATTGTAGTCCCAAACCGAGGGTATACATTTGCTATACCATGTGCGATGTAACATAATTTTATTGAACTTCCTGAACGGATTATTTTGTTAGCATTGAATCTCTGAAAAATCATTTTTTTTGCCTTTTCTATTTCACTCTTAGCAAGTGAGTGAGATCTACTTAAAATAACAATATTTTTATTTCTTTTTTTAACTTTAATTTTTCTTATATTTGAAAGCTGTCCTTTTTTACTTAATTTTGAGAAATAAGATTTTTTATCTTTTGTAAAATAAAGCTTATTTTTAGTAGGCATATAAATAATCCCAAAAACCGGTTTTTTATTTTCAATAAGTCCAATATTTATGGTAAATTCACCATTACCTTTTAAAAATTCTTTTGTCCCATCTAATGGGTCTACCAACCAAAATTTTTTTGCAGCTTTACCTTTTTTAACCTGTTCTTCAGAAACAATAGAAATTTCAGGAAAATGAAGCTTCAAGCCCTTACAAATTATATCATTCGCCCTGATATCTGCATTTGTAACAGGTGTATTATCAGACTTGTATTTTTTAGTTACCTTTTTTTTATAGATTTTGATGATTTCAATGCCAGCAAGATGAACGATTTTAATTAATTCATCTAGTTTTTCAGGTGATATCTTCATATAAGGAGTAAAGCTTGTAAAATAGACAATAAGACAAATATATTATACATACCAGAGCAAAATTAATAAATCATATGAAAAACAATGTTAATTACATTAAAGGAAATAATCCTATTGTAGTCGCTATGTCAGGAGGCGTTGACTCTTCAGTAGCTGCGGCACTCATGAACAAGGATTATGATGATGTGATAGGTGTCACTTTAAGACTGTATGATGAAAAAAAAGTTGCAAACTCAAAAACATGTTGTTCTGGTGCAGATATTATGGATGCTAAGAAAATAGCAAATACTATAACTATTCCACATTATGTTTTTGATTATGAAGAAATATTTAAAAAAAATGTTATAGAGCCTTTTATTAAAGAATACAAATCAGGGAGAACCCCAATACCTTGTATTAACTGTAATGAAAAAGTAAAGTTTCTAGACCTTCTGTCTTTTGCAAGAGAAATTAATGCGAAGTCATTAGTAACAGGACATTATATAAAAAAAGTAAAAATAGATAATGAGTGGAGATTGTACGTTCCTCAGGATAGAGACCGAGATCAGTCCTATTTTCTTTTTACAATGAAAAAAGACGACCTGGATCTCATCGAATTTCCTTTAGGTGATTACAAAAAAGAGGAGATCAGAGATTTAGCTTTTAAATTAAATTTACACGTATTTGATAAAAGCGATAGTCAAGATATTTGTTTTATACCTGATGGAGACTATAAAAAGTTTATAAATAAGAATACTGAGGGTAATGAAGGTGAAGTTGTAGATATCGACGGAAATGTACTTAATAAACATCAAGGTATACAAAACTTTACAATCGGACAAAGAAGAGGTTTAGGAGTTTCACAGGATGAGCCTCTTTATGTAAAAAAAATTGATAAAGATAAAAATAGAGTCATTGTAGCAAGTAAAGACAATATTAGTTCTTCAACTATATATGTTCAAAACGTAAACTTAATTACAAATAATTTACCAAACAACCTATATGTAAGAGTTAGGTCAACTGGAAAATTATTGAACGCAAAAATTAAAATTAACGAAGAGAATGAGGCAACAATTTCTCTAGAATCTCCTGAAACTGCTGTATCACCTGGCCAGGCTTGTGTTTTTTACTGTAAAGATAAAATAGGCACACGGCTCTTAGGAGGTGGCTGGATCCATTCGACAAATTAGTAATATTGTATATTATGGCTCATCTTTGGCGGGGTAGCTCAGTTGGTTAGAGCGGAGGAATCATAATCCTTAGGTCGGGGGTTCAAATCCCTCTCCCGCTACCATTAAATTTCCTTTAATTTACGTAGTTAGATGCATTAAGATATTCAATAATCTTTTTATCCCATGCATAGTTTTCATTAGCTCTTAACTTTCCATTTTCTCCCATACTTTCTCTCAGCTTTTTATTTTCAAGTAAGAGTAATATTTTTTCCGTTATCATTCTCTGATTACCAGACTCACAAATTATTCCTGTCTCATTGTCTAAAATTGCGTCGCCTACGCCACCGCTATCACTTCCAACAGAAGCAACACCATGAAATGAAGCATCAATGTAAGCCATGCCAAAACCTTCAACTGACTCTCCCACAGTTGTCGGCGTCATAACAAATAAATCAGATCGTTTTAGAATTAATGATTTTTCTGGTTCAGTTATCCATCCTAGAAACTTTACATTACTCTCTAAATTCATTTTTTTAGTTATTTGTCTAATATTTTCGAGATATGGACCTTTACCTGCTATCAAATATAATACTTTTGGAAATCTTTGTTTTATCTCAGGTAAGGCGTTTAATATAAACTTATGACCTTTTCTCTCTTCAACTCTGGCCAGAGTTGTTATCACAGGAGTGTTATTACCAATAATATCGGCTACATTTTTTTTATCTTCCTCTGTTATAAAATCATCATAAACATCTATGCCTGGATGTATGATTTTTATGAGGTCTGTATCTATTCTAAGAGAGGCTTGCATTAAATCCTTCGTGTAAGAGGAATTTGCTAAAATCTTATAGACATTTTTATAGGAATTTACAATTCTATTCTTTTTAAATCTCATTAAATCAAGCATCATAGTCCAATACTGCTTTGGGATTTCAGTACCATGCGCAAGTACCAAAATTTTTTTCTTGTATTTTTTTAAATATTCAATGCTTTTCCAAGAGTCAGCATATATTGCTTTTACGTTTTTACTACTGCATATTTTTTCTAAGTACTTTGCTTTAGCTAATCTTCTGAGAGGTTTCCATCCTGTGAATCTTTTAATTTTATATTTTTGTTTATGATCAGAATCATGAGTTTTCCCGTCAGCTAAAACGAGAACCTCTATACCACGCTTTGCCATAGCTTCAGCCATTCCAGTCATTAAGGACTCAATGCCTCCAATTTTTGGCGCAAAGCATTGAGTTGTGATTATTATCACTATAATTTCTTTAATCTTTCCACTTAATTGAACATCCAATACTTGGTATTTGGTCTTCTGGACCTGACCCTGTCTCTGAAACTTGTATCATTGCTTCCAAAAGTTCTTTTCTAGCATTTGGAACTATTTCCATTTTAGACTCTTCAAGCCTTCCTCTGTACTGAAGCTCATTATCTTGATTAAAGCCAAAAAAATCAGGAGTACACACAGCATTATATTCTTTACCGACACTTTGTGTCTCATCATAGACGTAAGGGAATACGAAATTATTTTTCCTAGAAAACAACTTCATGTTATCAAATGAGTCTTCTTCACCATATTTTGGATCATTTACATCATTAGACATTATTGCGATTACACCAATACCTTTTTCTTTTAGTAATGTTACATCTTCTACAATTCGATGCATTACCGATTTCACGTATGGACAATGATTACATATGAACATCACTAGCGTTCCTTTAGGACCTTTAACATCTTGAAATGAATAGTATTTGTTATCGATGCCAATAAGGTTAAATTCTGGAGCCTTCCATCCAAAATCACAAATCGGGGTTTCTAGTGCAACCATAATTTTCTTTCTATTGTCTAAATATCTAATTATCTTTACTATATTTCTTACTTAACTAAATAACAAGATATGATCTACTCACTCGGAGATAAAAAAATAAATCGAGATAACGCAGACTTCTGGGTCGCACCAAGTGCCTCTGTGATAGGAGATATTACGTTGAAAAAAAATGCAAGTGTATGGTTTGGAGCTGTTTTAAGGGGTGACAATGACCCAATAATTGTTGGTGAAAATTCTAATATTCAAGATAATTCCGTTTGTCATACGGATGACGGAATGCCATTAATGATAGGGGACAATGTCACAGTGGGTCATAAAGTTATCTTACATAGCTGTTCAGTAGGAAATAATTCTCTCATAGGAATGGGCTCAACTGTTCTAAATAAGGCAAAAATAGGAAATAATTGTTTGGTTGGCGCTAATTCGCTAATTACTGAGGGGAAAGAATTTCCTGACAATAGCCTCATAGTGGGATCTCCTGGAACTGTTAAAAGAGAATTGACAGATATGGAAAAAAAGATAATTGAACTTAGTGCTTTTCACTATGTTGAAAATATGAAAAAATTTAGAGATAATTTAAAAGAAGACAATATTTTATGATTACCTTTGATTACATAATTGCAGGAGCTGGTTCAGCTGGCTGTGTTCTTGCGAATAGACTCTCCAAAGATGCAAATATAAAAGTCCTTTTAATTGAAGCGGGCGGAACCACATGGCATCCGTTTGTTAAAATGCCAGCAGGTGTGCTTGAACTAATTTCTGGCGAAGGCGCTGGTAAATTTTATAATTATGGCTATTGGACAGAGGGTCAACCACATTTAAACAATAGAAAACTTTTCTTCCCTCGAGGTAAGGGCTTGGGTGGTTCAAGTAATATTAATGGAATGCTCTACGTGAGAGGTCATTCACGTGATTATGATATATGGAGACAGCTTGGCAATGAAGGATGGTCTTATGAGGAAGTGTTGCCTTATTTTAAAAGAGCTGAAAAAAATGAAAACGGTTCATCGGAATTTCATGGAAGTGATGGAGAGTTAAGTGTTCAAAACCCAGTGTTTACAAATAACCCTCTACATCGATGTTTTTTAAATGCCGGTAAAGAGGCAGGCTATAAATACATTGAAGACATCAATCAATACGATAATGAGGGTTTTGGACCATGTCCTCAAACGATTTCAAAAGGCTATCGAGCGAGTACAAGTTTTTCATTTTTAAATCCCATTAAAGACAGAAAAAATTTAACGATTGCAACTAATTCAACCACTAATAAACTTTTATTTGAGGGTACAAAATGCGTTGGGCTTGAGTATTTAAAAGGAAAAGAAGTTATAAAAGCTTACGCTGAAAGGGAAGTAATTGTATGTGGAGGTGCTATTAACTCACCTCAGATATTGCAACTTTCAGGAATAGGCAAAGGAGATTACATAAAAAAATGGGGATTAAAGGTTGTAGCCGATCTTCCAGGAGTAGGTGAAAATTTACAAGACCACTTAGATGTATTATCTCACTACGAGTGTACACAGCCAGTAACGGAAGCAAAATATACAGCGGGTGGACTTGCAGTATTCAGGATGGCGGCTATCTTGGCTCAATGGATGATAACAAAAAAAGGCCCTGGAAATGATATCGGTTTGTCTGGTGTATCATTTTTAAAGACAGATGACACACTTGACCTACCTGACATACAAATGCATTTTGTTGGTTCACTTTTAAAAGATCATGGAAAAACAAGACCTGACTCTCATGCGTTTAGTAATCATGTTTGTCAGCTCAGACCTGAGAGTAGAGGCTATATTGCAATAAAATCATTGGACCCTTCAGTGCCTCCAATTATACAACCAAACTATTTCGCAACTCAAAAAGATAGAGATACTCTTATTAAAGGTGTGAAAATGTCGCGAGAAATCGTGAACCAGTCTGCTTTTGATGAATACCGAGGTAAAGAAATAACTCCAGGTATTCATGTTCAAACAGATGATGAAATAGAGGAATTTATTAGAAACGCTGCTGAAACTATTTATCATCCAGTTGGCACTTGTAAAATGGGAAGTGATGAATTTGCAGTTGTAGATGATAAATTAAGAGTAAAAGGTGTTGAAAATTTAAGAGTGGTTGATGCTTCTGTAATGCCAACTTTAATTGGTGGAAACACCAATGCACCTACAATTATGATAGCTGACAAAATTTCAGATCATATTCTTGGCAATGAATTCCTTCCATCTCAGCATGTTAGTTACAAAGATAAAAACGCTGCATAATTTTGAACAAATTATTATTTTCAATTCTTGGAGTAGCCCTAGTTTTTGTCACAGCACTGATAATAGTTAATCAATATAATACTAAAAATTTTGCACAAACTAGTTTTTTAGAAATAGAAAAAAAATACTCTTACAAGATTGAACGAGACCAGTTCGGAGTACCACATGTATATGGAGATACTGATAAAGATGCAGCATTCGGGTTCGCTTATGTACAAGCAGAGGATGATTTAAAACACATCGAGATGATGATTAAAATGTCTCGTGGTGAGCTTTCAAGTTTAAATTTTAATTCGAAAACAATCGCAGCTATTTATTCACTGATTACTGGTGATGGTGATATAATGAAAAACATAGATGCAATTGAAGGAGTAGAGTTAGATTTTTTATTTAAGTTTTTTAATGTTAATGAAACTGTTAATAAAAAAATTTCAGAAATTCCTAAGGAGACAATTAATTATATACAAGGTTATGCAGATGGACTTAATTATTATGCTGCAAAAAATCCGCACTTAGTTGATCAATCTTTATATCCAGCTACTGCATACGATTTGGTTGCTGGGATGACATTTCGGATGCCGTTATTTTATGGTATCGATCATTCAATTGCTGAACTCATCAATTTAATGGATGATCAAGAAGAGAAAGTTACAATGAACATGAACGCTCTATCTGATAATCCAATAGTTGCAAGCATAAATACTTACTTCAAACCATCAGGTTCAAACGCATTTGCTGTTTCCAAAAGTAGATCACAAGACAATGAGACAATGCTTGTCATTAATTCACACCAGCCATTAACGGGTCCAGTTGCTTGGTATGAAATTCATATAAAAAGTGGAGAGGGCTTAAATATCATGGGTGGTACTTTTCCAGGGTCGCCATTTGTGCATGTTGGCTTTAATGAAAATCTCGGGTGGGGAGCTACAGTTAATCAGCCAGATTTATCCGATATTTACGAATTAAAACTTAACCCAGAGAATAATGATCAGTATGAACTAGATGGTGCATGGGTTAATTTCACCGAAACGGATCAAGAATTTAAAGTTAAACTGTTTGGCCCTTTCAGTATTACATATCCTATACAAATGTACCATTCAGCACATGGGCCTGTTCTGAAAGATGACAATAAAGCCTATGCTCTGAGGTTTGTAGGAATGAATGATGTCAATCACTCAACCGCATGGCTCAAAATGAATAAATCAAAAAATATTGGTGAATGGCTTGATGCCTTAAGAATGGAACAGTTAGCTAGTTTAAATTTAGTTTATGCCGATAAAGAAGATAATATCTTTTTTGTTCATAATGTTAAATCGCCAGTAAGGGACTCAAAATATGATTGGAAGCAAGTGGTACCTGGAAATAAAAGTGATTTAATTTGGAACAATTTTCATCCTTTTGAAAGCGTGCCTCAGATCTTAAACCCAAGCTCTGGATATATATTTAGTACTAATCAAAATCCTTTTTTTGTTACAGCTAAGGAAGATAACTTATCTTTATCTAACTTTAATCCAACTGTGGGTTTTCAAACACGAACAACGAATAGAGCATATAGAGCTTACGAACTTCTTGATCCTGATAAATCAATATCATTTGGTGAACTTGATAAATACAAACACGATAATAAGTTTTCTTACAACTCAAGACAATACAAGTTTATGATAGAAATTTTCAATCATGAATTTTCAGAAAATAAATTAAAAAATGCCCAAGAATTTTTGAGAGATTGGGATCTAGGAACTGACTCTAATAATTTACATGCTGCTTTTGGAGTTTGTATCTTGTCTCCTGAATGGTTGGCAAAAATAACAAGAAAGCCACGCCCAGATCCAATCGACATTTTCATAAATTGTGTTGATGAGTTTGAGAAAAACTTTGGGACATTAAGTGTAAAATGGAGTGATGTTAATTTCTTGGAGAGAGGATCAAATTTAGTGCACATTCAAGGAGGGCCCGATGTTTTAAGGGCAATTTACGCCCCGCGAAGCAATGATGGTATACTCAAAGCTGTTGCTGGAGACGGCCTTTATATATATGTAAAATGGGATGAAAATAAAAAACAGGTATCAAAAAGCATTCACCAATTTGGAAGCGCTACAATGAACATGGGTTCTCCGCACTATGATGATCAAATTAATTTATTTGCGAGTGAAAAACTCAAAGATACATTCTTTAATTGAGCTTGTAGAAAAAAAATAATTATATAAAATTTTCTCATGTTATTACACGAGTATTTAGAAAATGGAGCAGATAAAAATCCTAATTTCCCCTTTTCTGAATTTGAAGGAAATTCGCTTTCTTATCAAGAAGCAAATTTATTAAGCAATCAATTGGCTAACAAACTTGTTTCTGAGGGTTTAGAAGTTGGAGATAGATTTGCATTTCTTGCAAAAAATTGTACTGAAATGGCAATTATGTATTACGCGGCATCAAAAGTTGGTGCTGTACCTGTTCCATTAAATTATCGTTTAGCGGACCAAGAGTGGGCATACATAATAAATGACTCTGAAGCCAAACTTATAATAGTCAAAGGGAATGAATATTCGGATAGAATAAATCAGATTTCATCAGAGTTAAAAAATGTAAAAAAATATATTTCTATATCGCTTGATAATAGCATCGAAAAATTTCAGGATTTTTATGATTGGCTTTCAGATAGTTCGAATGAAAAACCAACTTTAAAAATCTATGAAAATGATGACGTATATCAAATGTACACAAGTGGTACTACAGGCCATCCAAAAGGTGCAGTTCTTTTACAAAGAAATGTTGCTGCTAATATTAGACAGTATTTAAATAGTTTAACTTTACCTAGGCCTTCAAGAACTCTTTTGGTGGCCCCAATGTATCATGCTGCAGCAATGATTAATATGTGCGGATGCATTGCAATAGGTGGAACAATAGTTATTCAAGAGGATTTTATTCCGCAAGATGTAGTAGACTGTCTAGCAAATGAAAAAATTACGCATACAGTATTAGTCCCTGCGATGATTCAAGCATGCTTAGTATCAGTGCCAAATGTTGCAAACAATGAATACAATGATTTAGATCAGATTCATTATGGAGCCTCACCGATTGCCCCGGAAACACTCAAAAAAGCAATGGACGTTTTTAAGTGTAAATTTGGACAAGGTTTTGGAATGACAGAAACGGTAGCTGTTATTTGTTTAATGACCCCAGAAGAACATATTCGTGCACTTAATGAAAAACCTGAATTATTAAAGTCATGTGGCAGACCTGCAATCGATACACAAGTTGAAATTAGAGATGAAAATGATAACCCTCTTCCCATTGGAGAAATAGGTCAGATCTGTGCAAAGGGACCTCAAATCATGAAGGGTTATTGGAATAAAAAAGAGGAAAGTGAGAAAGCGCTTAAAGGTGGGTGGATGCATACAGGTGATGCAGGTAGAATGGATGAAGAAGGATTTGTATTTATACAAGATAGAATAAAAGACATGATTGTGTCTGGAGGCGAGAATATTTACTCAACCGAAGTTGAAGCCGCTTTATTTGCACATCCTGATGTTGTTGATGCCGCAGTCATTGGCGTTCCAGACGAAAAATATGGTGAAGTAGTTAAAGCTTGTATCGTGAAAAAGGAGGGGTCAAATGTAACTGAAGCTGATTTGATTAGCTTTTGTAAAGACAGAATTGCAAGTTATAAAAAGCCCCAATCAGTCGATTTTATTGATGAAGTTCCAAGAAATGCTAGTGGAAAAGTTCTAAAAAAAGTATTAAGAGAACCGTATTGGAAGGATCAAGAGAGACAAGTAAGCTAAGCTGTCGCCGTGCCTCCAACAGTAAGATTTTCTATCAACATAGTGGGCTGACCTACTCCAACCGGAACGCTTTGACCGTCTTTACCGCACGTTCCAATACCTGTATCCATTTTTGAGTCATTGCCAACCATCTTAACTCTTTTTAACACATCAGGACCGTTACCAATAAGCGTTGCACCTTTTACAGGGTTTGTAACTTTACCATTTTCAATTTTGTAAGCTTCAGTACAAGTGAATACAAACTTACCACTTGTTATGTCAACCTGGCCACCGCCGAAATCCACAGCGTACAGACCATTCTTAACTGATTTTAGAATTTCTTCCGGATGGCGATTACCCGACAACATATATGTATTTGTCATACGAGGCATGGGTAAGTGAGCATAACTTTCTCTTCTGCCATTTCCTGTAGGATTAACGCCCATCAGTTTTGAGTTTAATCTGTCCTGCATGTACCCAGTTAAAATTCCATTTTCAATTAACGTTGTACAATTAGTTGGTGTACCCTCATCATCAACGCTCAAAGAACCTCTACGAGAATCAATTGTTCCATCGTCAACAACCGTCACTGACTCGTCTGCAATTTTTTCTCCCATAAGGTTAGAGAATGCAGAAGTTTTTTTTCTATTAAAATCACCCTCAAGCCCATGTCCTATTGCTTCATGTAGCAGTACACCCGGGTAACCTGGTCCAAGAACTACATCCATTTCACCTGCAGGTGTGTCAACAGAAGTAAGATTTATTTCAGCCTGATTGATTGCTTCATCTACCTGATTTTGCCAATGTGAGGAATTTAAGAAAGTTGAGTAATCTAATCTACCGCCTGAACCTCTGCTGCCATTTTCCTGACGTCCATCCTTTTCGAGAACGATTGAAACATAAAGTCTTACAAGAGGGCGAAGATCTTCAATCATAATTCCACCAGGTCTATAAATTCTCACGGCCTGCCATTCACCGTTTAGTGATGCTGAGACTTGCTTAACATTTGGATTTTTTGATCTCGCGTAATCATCAATTTTTTTTAGAGTTTCAACTTTTTCTAAGAATTCAGTTTCATTAATTGGATTGTTTTCATTATAAAGTTTTCTGTTTGTTTTTGAAAAATTAGCGTTGAAATTTGCATTATGGCCTCTTGTGATAAAATTTACTGTTTCACTAGCTTTTTTTAGAGCGTTCTCATCAATATCGGATGAATGAGCGTAACCTGAACTTTCGCCAGCTATAGCTCTTAATCCAAAACCCTTTGATGTATCAAATGAAGCACTCTTTAACCTTTGATCATCGTATACAAAGCTCTCACTTTCACAGAATTCCATAAAAAGTTCTCCATCGTCTGCTTTGTACAAAGCATCTGATACAATTTTATCAACTTTTGTGTTATCTAAATTGCTTCTGGTGAAAAAGAGGCTGTCATTGGACTGATTCTCTGTTTTTTTGTTAATCATCTCTAATTGTTCTGAATAAAAAGTATCGTTATAAAATATATTAAAAAAACCCTAAAAACTAGCAAAAATTGCGTCAAACTGTCGCAAAATAATGAGTAGTTTAATGCAAATTAAGCAGTATATATTACGTAATAGCTCAATACATTAAATCAATAATTTCTCTATGAAAAATATTATTAAGATATTATTTTTTCTTCTAATACCGTCTTTTTCTCTAGCAAATGAAGGCATTTCTGAAAATTGGCAGCTGAGCTTTCAACAGCCTGCAACTGATTTAATGTCTGACATTATATCATTTCATAGTTATATTTTAATGCCTATCATTACAGGCATATCACTTTTAGTACTTGGTCTTCTGCTATATATCATGTTCAGATTCAATAGCAGCCGCAATCATGTTGCTTCCACGACAACACATAATACAACAATTGAAATATTATGGACTGTAATACCAGTAATATTGTTAATTATCATTGCTATTCCATCTTTTAGATTACTTTATGTTTCTGAAACAATACCAAAGGCAGATATAACTATTAAGGCTATCGGCAATCAATGGTATTGGACATACGAGTACCCTGATTTTGATGATATCTCTTTTGATGCCAACATGCTTGCTGATCATGAGTTATCAGATCCAAAGTTAAGATTGTTAGAGACTGATACTCAAATTGTTGTACCAGTAGATAAAGTAGTCAAGCTTCAGTTAACTTCAGCAGATGTACTTCACGCTTGGACAATTCCAGCATTTGGTGTCAAGATGGATGCTGTACCGGGAAGATTAAATGAAACATGGTTTAAGGCTAATAAAGAAGGAATTTATTATGGCCAATGCTCAGAGCTTTGTGGTCCAAAACATGCATTTATGCCCATTAATGTAAAAGTTGTTTCAAATAAAGAATTTGAAGATTGGATCGTATTTGCTAAATCTGAGTATGCATCTTTAGAGATTAATTACAGTGATGATACATTTGAAATGGCTAAAAAATAAAATATTTTATTTAGAGGAGATATATATAAATGGCAGATATTACAGCAGATCAGGTAGACAGTCACGATCATCACCCAACTGGCTGGAGAAGATACCTATACTCAACAAATCATAAAGATATTGGAACTCTTTACCTAATATTCGCCGTTATAGCAGGTTTAGTAGGAACTGGAATGTCTGTTCTGATGAGAATGGAACTGATGTATCCTGGAGACGGGATATTGGGAGGTGACCACAATTTATATAATGTTTTGGTTACAAGTCATGGTTTACTCATGATTTTCTTTATGGTTATGCCAGCTATGATTGGTGGTTTTGGAAACTGGATTGTGCCGCTTATGATTGGCGCTCCGGATATGGCTTTCCCACGAATGAATAATATCTCTTTTTGGTTATTGCCAGCATCACTAATATTACTTATCGCATCATTATTTGTTGAGGGAACATCAGGTGGCGCAGGCGTTGGAGGAGGATGGACCATATATCCACCATTGTCTGCTAACTTAGGTTCGCCTGGCCCTGCAGTGGATTTAGCAATCTTCTCATTACACCTTGCTGGAGCATCATCAATTCTTGGTGCAATTAACTTTATAACGACAATTTTTAATATGAGGGCTCCTGGGATGACTCTTCATAAAATGCCTTTATTTGTGTGGTCAATTCTTGTGACAGCTGTCCTTTTACTACTTTCATTACCAGTATTGGCCGGTGCAATCACAATGCTTCTTACAGATAGAAATTTTGGGACAACTTTCTTTAGTGCCGCTGAAGGTGGAGACCCAGTACTTTTTCAACACCTATTTTGGTTCTTTGGACACCCTGAGGTTTATATCTTAATTTTGCCAGGCTTTGGAATTGTGAGTCACGTTGTAGCAACATTTTCAAAGAAGCCAGTCTTTGGCTATCTTGGAATGGCTTATGCAATGGTATCTATTGGTTTCCTAGGTTTCATCGTTTGGGCTCACCACATGTACACTGTTGGCATGGACGCAGATGTAAAAGCTTATTATGTGTTTGCCACGATGGTAATTGCTGTGCCTACCGGAATTAAAGTCTTCTCATGGATTGCTACTATGTGGGGTGGTTCGGTAGATCTTAAAACACCAATGTTATGGGCAATAGGCTTTATTTTTCTATTCACTGTAGGTGGTGTGACAGGTGTTGTTCTTGCAAACGCAGGAATTGATCATTCGCTGCACGACACTTACTATGTCGTTGCACATTTTCATTACGTTCTGTCTATGGGAGCTGTTTTTGCAATATTTGCTGGTTTCTATTATTGGTTTGGTAAAATGTTTGGTAGAAACTACTCAGAGTTTTTGGGCAAGTTACATTTTTGGTTAACTTTTATTGGAGTGAATATAATATTCTTCCCACAACACTTCTTAGGTTTAGCGGGAATGCCAAGACGTTATGTTGACTATCCTGATGCTTACGCTGGATGGAATTATATTTCCTCAATTGGCTCATTCATATCAGTTCTTGGTTTGGCAGTATTCTTTGTGATGTTAGTGCACGCTCTCATGAAAGTTAGAGATTGTGCCGACAACCCATGGGGTGAGGGAGCTACAACACTTGAGTGGACATTGCCTTCTCCTCCACCATTCCACCAGTTTGAGGAGCTACCAAAAGTTAAGTAGAAATTAAAATGGCAAATATTACCTCAGTTTCTAACAAACAGGAATTTGGGCTATGTTCTATTGCGACAAAGCTAGTTCTCTATACCTCCTTGCTTAAACCAAGGGTCATGTCACTTTCTATATTTACAAGCTTTGTAGGAATGATAATCGCACCTGGAAGTTTAAGTTTTACAACGGGTTTGCTTGCAATTCTTGCTATCTCAATTGGTTCAGGCGCGTCAGGAGCACTAAACATGTGGTATGAGAGAGATACTGACAAATTAATGAATAGAACAAAAGATCGAGCTTTGCCAACAAACCAAATAAGTGCTAATGGGGCACTCATCTATGGCATAGCACTCTCAATAATTGCTGTATCAATGCTTTACTTGGTTTCAAATTTAGCAGCTGCAGGATTACTTTTATTGACAATTTGCTTTTATATATTTGTTTACACTATATGGCTTAAAAAGAGGACACCTCAAAATATTGTGATAGGAGGCGCAGCGGGAGCCTTTCCTCCGATGATCGGTTGGGCAGTTGTGACAGGAGGAGTTTCAACTGAGATTTGCCTTCTTTTCATGTTAATTTTTCTATGGACTCCTCCTCATTTCTGGGCTCTTGCGCTTTATAAATCTGATGATTACAAAAAGGCTGGAATTCCAATGATGCCACTGATTGTTGGTGAGCGTAAAACGATAAATTTAATTATCGCATATTCGATTACCTTATTGCCACTTACTTTAATTATGAGTACATACTATTCTTTGTTCTTTGGAGTTTCGTCAACATCTCTAAGTATTTTTTTCATTTATTTGGCATTTGATCTCAAAAGATCGTGGTTGAAAGATGGCTTACTTGAGCGAAAAGCTCAAATGCTGTTTTATTTTTCAATTATTTATCTGTTTAATATTTTCTCAATTCTATTAATCGATAATTTACTATGGAATATTTACTGATGGATAAAAAAATAAAAAAAAGAAATATTATAACTGCCCTCGTACTAGTTTTCTTTGTGGCTTTATTTTTCTCTTACACTGTTTATAAGTTGGGAACTATTTAAATGAATTTTATCAGGTCAAATAACAGCATCACTGCGATTGGACTAATAGGAATAGTTATAACTATGATCGCTTTAGCTTATGCGTCAGTGCCTCTATACAACTATTTTTGTAAAGTTACAGGATTTGGAGGCACTCCAAATGTATATTCATCTGAAAGTATTTATTCTATCGATAAAACTATCAATGTTAGACTAGACTCCAATGTTGGTTCTACCCTTGATTGGGAATTCTATCCTGAGCAAAGAATTCATCAATTAAAGATAGGTGAAAATAAACTGATTAATTATGTGATAGAGAATAATACAGACCAAACTCTAAGCGGTACAGCTGTTTATAATGTATCACCAACTGAGGCAGGAAAGTACTTTAACAAAATTGAATGCTTTTGTTTTCAAGAAACGGAGCTCATGGCTAACGAAACTAAAATTATGCCAGTTTCATTTTTTATAGATCCTGAAATTGAAAATGATAAATACATTTCTGATTTATCAGAAGTTACTTTGTCCTATACCTTTTATGAAAACAGTGATACATAATTAGGTATGAGTTCAGAAAATACAAAAAGAACGCATGAATACCATTTAGTTGATCCAAGTCCTTGGCCCCTACTTGCATCTATTGGAGCTTTAATCGCATGCGTTGGTGCGGTTGTTTATTTTAGGACCGATGATATGTGGACAATGATAATTGGTTTAGCAATTGTTATCTATGTTTCATACATGTGGTTTAGGGATGTGATTATAGAAGGCGAACATCAAGGTCATCACACTCCAGTTGTTCAAATTGGCCTTAGATACGGCATGACTTTATTTATTGCATCAGAAGTTATGTTCTTTGTTGCTTGGTTTTGGGCATATTTCAACGCAAGTTTATTCCCTACAGAACAAATAGGGGCTATGTGGCCTCCACCAGATATTCATCTAATGGATCCGTGGCATATACCTCTAATCAACACGTTAATCTTGCTTTTATCAGGAACAACAGTTACCTGGGCTCATCATGCATTGCTAGAAGGCAATAGAAAAGAGCTAATACAGGGACTATGGTGCACGGTAGGACTTGGTGTTGTGTTCACTGGTTTTCAGGTTTATGAATACATGCATGCTGATTTTTCATTTTCTGGGCACATCTATGGAGCAACTTTTTATATGGCGACTGGCTTTCATGGCTTTCATGTTCTAATTGGAACAATATTCTTAATTGTTTGCCTTGGAAGATCGATTGCTGGCCATTTTAAATCTGACCATCATTTTGGTTTTGAGGCTGCTGCTTGGTATTGGCATTTTGTTGATGTTGTTTGGCTATTTTTATTTGCAGCAATTTATGTTTGGGGCTCATATTAATAAATACTTTAATTGATTAAAAATCTTCTTTTCCACTTAATATTTATTTCAACAATTGTTCTACTTCTTTTGCTTTGTTTTTGGCAAACACAAAGGCTCGAATGGAAAAATAATTTAATAGATTCAATTAATTCTAATTATAATTCTGCGCTAGATGAATTTCCGTCAAACGACGAGAACTCTCAATATGAATTCATGAATACTTCGGTAAAAGGACAACTATTAACTGGTAAAAAAATGTTTTTTTATAAATTTAATCTTAAAGGAGAGTCTGGTTATGAAATTGTCTTACCAATGCAAATGATTAGCAAAAAATTTATTTATGTAATACTTGGCTGGATACCGTTTGATTCTAAAGATAATTTTGAATTAGACGAAGTTTTCAAAAATAGTGAGATAGAAATAAGAGGAGCTTTAATCTATTCGAAGGATCGAAAGCCGCTTATTCCAGAAAATGATACAATTGCAAATACCTGGTATTTGCTCAATACAAGTGAAATGGATAAATATCATAAATTAAATTCTAGTAAGTATATGATTAAATTATTAGACCAAAGCTATACTGATAATGTTCTGATTGAATTTGAGCCATCTAATATAACAAATAATCATCTCCAGTACGCTGTCACCTGGTTTTTGTTGTCTTTTGTAATTATGATAATGTATATCTACTATATTAGACAAAAGGTGCAAAAAAATGAGGTATAGAAGTACAAGGGGCAGCGATTACTTTGGGTTTAGAGAAGTTTTATTTGCTGGTTTAGCAAATGATGGAGGCCTATTTATTCCTGAAAATTGGCCAAATATAAATCATAAAGATATTAATCGAAATGTAAGTTATGAAGATTTAACAGAAATTATTTTATCTCCATTTATTGGTGACGAAATAGAATCCGATCAATTGAAGAGGATTATTAAAGAAGCGTATTCAAATAACTTTACAGAAAGTAGCTGTGTATCATTCAAGGAGCTTAATAAAAATGAAATAATAGTGGAGCTATTCAATGGCCCAACTTTAGCCTTCAAAGACTTCGCAATGCAATTACTTATCCCTCTTTTTGATCATTTTTTAGAAAAAGAAAAGAAAAGAATAAATCTTATAGTAGCAACATCAGGTGACACAGGATCAGCTGCTATCAACGCTGTAAAAAAAAGCAAAAACATAAATATTTTCTGTTTATATCCTAAGGGTAGGATTTCAGAATTTCAGAGAAGGCAGATGTCTACTGTTAATCAGGAAAATATTTTTCTTTGTGAAGTAGAAGGAACTTTTGATGATTGCCAAAAAATTGTTAAAGATATTTTGAAAGATACAGATTATAGTATGCATAATAATATATCAGCAGTTAATTCAATTAATTGGGCAAGAATTATCATTCAATCAGTATATTACTTTTATACACTTATTAATTTTACTGAAAGAGCTTCCAATAAAGTTAATTTTTCTGTCCCAACTGGTAACTTCGGAGATATTTATGCTGGTTATGTTTCATATAAAATGGGATTACCTATCAATAAATTAATAGTGGCTACTAACGAAAACGATATTCTAAATAGATTTATGAAGTCAGGAGTATATGAGTCTAAAACAGTCATAAAAACATCAAGCCCAAGTATGGATATTCAGGTAGCAAGTAATTTTGAAAGATTACTTTTTGATATACTTAATCAATCAAATACTGAAACAAAAGTATCAATGGAAAATTTTGAAGAAAGTGGAAAAATATCAATATCTGAGGAAAATTTAGAAAAAGTTCGAGAGATATTTAGCTCGAATAGTTCTTCGATGGATATCGTTCAAAACACAATCAAATCCGTGAAAGATAATTTTTCATATGTTATTGACCCACACACTGCTACAGGACTGGATGCATCAAGATTTGAAAAAGATATGGATAGGCTTAATTTTGTTTTGGCTACAGCTCACCCTGTAAAATTTTCTGAGGTTGTTGAAAAATCAATAGGTGAAGGTTTAAATTTAATGAGTAAATACAATTACTTATTTGATGCTGAAGAAAAAATGTATAAAATGGAAAATAACACAATTCAAATTAAAGAATTCATTAGGGAGCAGATAAGCTAGTGTCATTTTTAACAACTTATTATCCAAAAAAGATAACATTTGAGAGGAAAGGTGAAAACGTCATCCTAAGACCTCCTGATTATAAAGATTGGAAATCATGGTCTTCATTAAAAGATAAAAACAAAAAATATTTAAAACCGTGGGAACCTACTTGGTCACCAAATGAACTTGAAAGAAGTTCATTTGTAAAAAGAGTAAGATATTTTGAAAAACTTGCATTAGATGATAATGCATATTCCTTTCTGATATTTGAAAAAAATAATAATAATTTGATTGGCGAAATTAATATAAATAATGTTCAAAGAGGTGTAGTTCAATCTTGCTCAATTGGGTATTGGATTTGTGAAACTAAGATGGGTAAAGGTTTAATGAGTGAGTCAATAAAACTTATCAAAGAATTTATTTTTGATGAATTGAATTTACATAGAGTAGAGGCAGCGTGCTTACCAAGGAATGAGCGTTCTTTAAAGACACTTGAAAAAAATAATTTTTGCATTGAAGGATTAGTAAGACAGTATTTGAAAATCAATGGCAAGTGGGAGGACCACTTACTTTTATCTTGTATTAAGGAATAAATTTAGTATGGTCGTCAAATGTCCGATTTAATTGGAAATGAATTACCAAATGAAACTTTAGTTTTTATGGATAAGGACAAAGGTCCACAACCATTAAAGATATTGGACTTCTGCAAAGGAAGAAAAATAGTAATCTTTGGTGTACCAGGTGCATTCACACCAACATGTGCTCGAAATCATTTACCTGGCTTTATAGAGAATGCCGACAAAATTAAAGAAAAAGCTGTTGATGAAATTGTATGTTTTGCAACTAACGACATATTTACTATGTCGGCATGGGAGGAAATGTCTGGATCAAATGGAAAAATAAAATTTTTATCAGATAGTAAGGCTGAGTTTGCAAAATCATTAGGTACAGACTATCCCGATACATTTGGAACATCGATCAAGACAAAAAGATGCTCACTACTTATCAATGATGGAATTATTGAAAAGTTTTTTGTCGAAGTTGATGGTGGTAAAGTTGATGTAAGTGGAGCAAATAAAATGATGGATTTACTATAATTTATCTTTTTATCTGAGCGACCGCTAGTTTATCAGCAATTTCATTTCCGTAATCACCTGAATGACCTTTCACCCACTCCCATTTTATCGAGTGTTTATCGGTCAGATTGTCTAATTCAACCCAAAGATCTTTATTTTTTACGTCTTTTTTTTGTGCAGTCTTCCAATGATTGGTTTTCCATTTTTTTATCCACTCCTGAATTCCTTGCATGACATACTTTGAGTCAGTGAAAATTATTATGTCTCTTTTTTCATTAAGATAATCTAGAGCATTAATAACTGCTCTTAATTCCATTCTGTTGTTTGTGGTGTTATTTTCAGATCCACTTAACTCAATTTTCTTATCATCAATTTCAATGTAAGCTCCCCAACCTCCATTGCCCGGATTGCCTGAGCAAGCTCCATCGGTGTACATAACAACCTTTTTAGAGGCCATATTCGCCTACTTTTTTAACGGATTGGTGAAATTGGAGTTTAGTGAGATACTCATTAGGGTCCTTTTTAAGGATCAGTTCATTATCATCATGCGAATAGTAGTCGATTAAACGAGTTAGTAGATACCTAAGAGATGATGCTCTTGTAAGAAGAGGTATAGCTTTTTTTTCTTCTTCTGAAAATTCTCGCAACTGATTGTAACTACCCAATAAATGTTTTGCTTTTGTTGGATTGAATTCGTTATTATTTGGCTCAAAACACCATGCATTTAGACAGATAGCAATTTCGTAAGCATAATAATCGGTGCATGCAAAATAAAAATCTATTATACCTGTAACCTCATTACCTTCAAAAAAAATATTATCTGGAAAAAGATCTGCATGAATTATACCTGAAGGTAAACTATGACCAAGGTTTCCAGATAGGAAAGTATATTCTTCATTGATTAAATCAATGACTTGCGCGTCTATATTATCGTCAAAATTTTTTAAAGTTTGAATTAAGCTGTTGAGGTTTACAAATCCAAGCTCATTTTCTCTAGTCATTTCAAGTCTAGCTGATTCTTTATGCATTCTTGCGATAGTGGAGCCTAAAGATGCACAGTGTATTGGTTTAATTTGATCTATTGACCTACCTTTTAAGAACGATGTGATTACAGCTTTCTTATTTTGAATTGAGTTTGAATAATTTCCTTTTTTATCTTGTATTACCTCAGGGCACTTTACATTGTTTTTATTCAAATGATTCATTAGATCAAAAAAGAATTGAAGATTATCCTGATTTGTTCTTTCTTCAAAAATAGTAAGTATGTAATTTTTTTCTAGAGTCTTTAGTAAATAATTTGAATTAGAAGTTCCACCTTTTATACCTGAAAATTCAAGAACATTTTCAATACTATAGTGATCAGTAAAAAGATCCAGTTCTTCTCTAGATATGTGCGTATAGACTGCCATAATTTATTTATAGCTTAGAAAGAGAGATATAAATAATAAATTATACCTTAAGTTTACTAATTTGATCGATTGATTGTTTTACAAGCTTATCTGCACTTTGGTCGTTGATGTTTTCTAAGATAATTTTCTCAGCAATATTTACTGAGTTATTTACAATATCGTCATTAACTTTTGATATAGCCATTTTTTCAGCCCTTGATATCTTTTCTATGGCTTGCTGTTCGGCTCTTTTAATAAATTCTTCTGCTTTTAACTTTGACTCTTCTTCATGATTCTTTGCAATTTCCTTTGCTTGATCAATAATTGCTTTTGCTTCCTCATCAGCAGACTGAACCTTTCTCTCGTAATCGGCTAAAAGAGAATTCGCTTCTTCTTTTAATTTTC
>CACMAQ010000003.1:0-62266 GCA_902611715.1 uncultured Pelagibacteraceae bacterium
GAACTCTGAAACAATATGCTCGAACAAAGGTTTGTCTTTTAAAAATTCGTAGCTCAATCCATGCACCTTAAATGATGAGTCAGGCACATCTCGCTCGGGATTAATATATTGTTGGTATGTTTTACCAGTGGGGAGATAATCAATTATTTCTATTGCAGCAATTTCAATGACTCTGTGACCCTCTGAAGGCCTTAGTCCGGTGGTTTCTGTATCAAGTACGACTTGTCTCATTGATTAAAGAAGGTATTCCACGCCTTTGGATTAATCAATTTAATTTTTGCAGCAACTTCTTTTACCTCTGATTTGGTATCTTCAATAGTATTATCAGTCGAAATGATGTAATCTGCTTTTTTTAATTTGCCTTTGTCTGGCATTTGTTGATCTTTAATAGCATTAAAAATTTCTAACGGTACTTTTCTCTCCAACACCACTCTGGATTGTTGTGTTGCTTCAGATGCTGTCACCACCACAGAAACGTCTACATATTTTTCTCCTCCAGTTTCAAAGAGTAATGGAATGTCTAAAACACAACCCATCTTTCCTTCTTCAATTAATTTTTTTATGTAAATTATTTGGTATTTCCTTGTTACAGGATGAACAATTTGTTCTAGGTCTCTAAATTTATCAGGGTCTTTATTTAGAATATCTCTTAATGCTAATCGATTGACTACACCATCTTTCGTTGAGCCTGGAAACTGTCTCTCTACTTTTTCTATAACCTCTTTATCGTTTTCGTAGATGTAATGAACTGTATCGTCAGCGTTATAAACGCCGTAACCGTGCTCTTTAAACATTTGAGCGACAGTTGATTTTCCCATTCCAATAGACCCTGTTACACCAACCAACAACATTAGTTAGCCCCCAATACACTCATTAAACCTTCATCAATCTCAGGCATTGTGTCGTGCCACAAGTTGAAGGACTGTGCAGCTTGATGGATTAGCATTTCTAGTCCATTTTGAACTGTGCAGCCGTTTTTCTCAGCGTGTCTTAGAAAAGTTGTCTTGCTTGGATTGTATATCAGGTCATAAACATGCGCAGATGAATTCAGGCTATCAAAGTCTATTAAATTGTGTTCTTCACCTTCTTGTTGTCCTAAGCTTGTGGTGTTGACAACTATTTGTGAGGATCCAACAAACTCTCTAAGTGTTGTTTCTGTTAAGATTGTTGCCTCAACACCCAGGTCGCTGCAAAGTGATTCTGCGTTTTCTCTTGTTCTATTATAAATACCAATCTCACACTTCATGTGTGTTAGTGCATATACTACCGCCCTTGCTGATCCGCCAGCTCCAAGCACCAAACATAGCTTGTTATTTAAGCCTCTGTTTGCAATTGATTTTTCAAAACCAATCGGGTCGGTGTTATCCCCATAAACACCATCTTTGTTTATTATGAGCGTGTTAACTGCTTTGAGGGTTCTTGCAACATCGGAGGTGTTGTCACAATATTTGTATGCGTCCTCTTTAAGGGGGATCGTAACATTCAAACCGTAGTAGCCCTCTTCTATTAAACGGTCAACATCCTTAATAAAGTTTTCTTTTCTTACATTTATTTTTTTGTAAGGATCTGCGTTAATTTTCTCACTTTCAATCCAGTGATTATGAATTTTAGGTGAAAGACTGTGGTCTATTGGATCTCCAATAACTGCTGTTTTTTTATTTGCCATTGTTTTCAAATAGAAGATTGTTGTCCCAAAGGAACTGGGTTAATTGAATTAATGATATGCCCTGTATTGAAAAAAGGTCACTCCCAATATTTTCAAAAAGTTTAATTCCTTCCTCCTCAACTGCATAGACACCTACAAGACCAAGAGTATTATCGTCGACTTTATTTAAATACTCTTTTATCAAATCCTCGCTTAGCTTTCGCATGTGCATTTTAGATCTGTCTACATACTTCCAAATAATTTTGTTGTCTTTAGCGACTGTTGTGGCAGTTATGAGTGTGTGGATGGATCCGCTCATTTTCATCAACTGTTCTTTTGCTTCATTTCTATCCCTAGCTTTGTTAATTAATTCGCCTTTCAGATCCAAACCTTGGTCTGATCCAATAACAAATGAACTTTTATTAGACATGGAGGGCTTCAAGGCCTTCATCTCGGCAAGTTTAACCACTGTCTCTTCGGGTGTATTTTTACTCATCGACATCTTGACTTCTTCCTCATCTACACCATGAGCAACGACCTCAAAGCTTATGCCGGCGTTGCGCAATAATTTAATCCTTGTTTCGCTTTTAGATGCCAAAATTATATCTCTGTTCATAAACCTGTATAAACCCCTTATGATCTGTGGGTACTTTTACTATCTGTGCCCATCTGTAATTTTTAACTTATTTTTCTATCTTTATTGAGAATTTTTGCAAACTTTGTTCACCTGTTAGAGATATTGGGGTTTTCTTCCAAGTCAGTGTATAAGGTTAAAAAACATATAATTCAAAGCGATTGTTCTGTGTATCGAATTGTGGGCAAAAAGCGACTTTTTATATATACACAATTCCACAGGAACATAAACAACTACAATTATATATATAATATAATGAATATATTTATAGATACACTTAAGGGTCAAAAAACAAACCCAACACCAGTTTGGTTAATGAGACAAGCAGGAAGACATTTACCTGAATATATAAGTATCAGAAAACAGTTTACAAACCTTATGGATATGTTTCTTGATCCCTCGATAATATTTGAAATTTCCATGCAGCCTGTAAACAGATATGGTATGGATGCCTGTATTGTGTTTTCAGATATTTTAATAACCCCTTTTGCAGCGGGCTCAAGTGTTAGTTTTATTGATGGGCAGGGCCCCGTAATAAAGTTCAATGAGAACATGAGCTATAATCTTGAAAAAACCCTACCCCTTGCAACAGGAATAAAAAAAATTAAAGAAAATACAGACGTCCCCTTAATAGGGTTTGCTGGCGGAGTATGGACGACACTGTTTTATTGTTTATATGAAAAGAATGAACGTCAAAATCTAAAATTCGAAGATATTGTAAAAAAGACTTCACAAATAGACAATTTAATCGAGCAAATGACACATGCGATTATTCAACACACAGAAATGCAAATTGATTGTGGGATTGATGCTTTTCAAATATTTGAATCAGCAGCAGAACATTTGAATGAGGAACAGTTCAACAAATGGTGTATTCAACCTACAAAAAAAATTATTGAGAGTATAAAAAAAATAAAAGACATTCCTATTATCGGTTTTCCTAGAAACACTAATCTTGCATGTTATAAAAAATATTCAAATATAGATAAGCTTGATTGTATTACCTTAGACTATAATTTTCCTTTAGATAAAATTAATGAGCTAAATGATAAAATTGTTTTTCAAGGAAATCTAGATCCTAAACACCTATTAAAAGACTCCCAAAATCTTAGTCAGAAGATCGAAGAAATATTGTTTGCTTTTAGAGAAAGACCGCATATTTTCAATTTAGGACACGGGGTTTTACCCGAGACATCAATCGAGAAAGTTGAGGAAATGCTCTTACAGATAAGGTCAACATGAAAACAGCGGTCGTTTTATTTAATTTGGGCGGACCAGATAAACAAGAAAGCGTAAAACCTTTTTTATTTAATCTGTTCAATGATCCCAATATATTTAGACTTCCAAATCCCTTCAGGTATTTATTGGCAAGACTTATATCTTCCCGTCGCACCAAAGAGGCCACTGAAATTTATGCCGAAATAGGCGGTAAATCCCCTATTCTTGAAATTACCAACTCCCAAGCTCAGGCCCTTCAGAAGGAGTTAATAAATAAAGGTATCGAGAACAAGGTATTTGTTTGTATGAGATATTGGCATCCAATGACAGCTGAGGTCGTTTCAAAAGTTAAAGACTATAACCCAGACAAAATATTTTTACTGCCCCTGTATCCACAGTACTCCACCACGACAACAAAATCTTCTCTGGATGCATGGTTCAACGAAGCACAAAACCAGGAATTAAATGCAAAAACAAAATACACCTGTTGTTATCCATACGACACAAAATTAATCAAAGCCCATCAGAAACTGATCCAAGAAAAAATAAACCACATCAAAGATAAAAAAATAAGAGTTCTGTTTTCTGCTCACAGTTTACCTGTATCAATAATTAAAAAAGGTGATCCATATCAGTGGCAAGTGGAGCAAACAGTAAAGGCGGTCATACAGGGCATTCATGGTTATGAAGATCATGTTTTGGCTTACCAAAGTAAAGTTACTCCAGTTAAATGGCTTGAACCAACAACACCAAGTGAAATTGAAAATGCTATTAGCAAAGAGAGAGCGCTGGTTATTGTGCCAATTGCGTTTGTTTCGGATCACTCTGAAACACTTGTCGAATTAGATATCGAGTACCAAGAACTTGCAAGCGAACTAGGCTGTAAGCATTACTATAGATCTGAGTCTTTAAATATTGATCAAACATTTATAGAAAGCTTATCTGAAATAGTTAGTGAGTCAGAGAAAGTTGAGAGCGGAAATATCAGGCAAAAGATATGTCCGGCAACATTTAAACAATGTGATCAAGACTTAAGATGAATTCAATTTTCTTATATAATTTATTTCTTAGTTTGCACATCATCAGCGTTATAGCTTGGATGGCGGGCTTATTATATTTGCCAAGAATATTTGTTTATCATTGGAGTAAAGAGGTGGGGTCTGACTCTTCAGAGACTTTTAAATTAATGGAATTACGTTTACTTAAAATTATTATGAATCCAGCAATGATATTTTCATGGTTTTTTGGTTTAGCGTTGATTTCAAATTTGGGTATTGATGCTCTGTTTCAACTATGGCTTCAATTAAAAATCATATTTGTGATCCTTTTGTCCGGAGTTCATGGGTATTTCTCAAAATTAACAAGTGAGTTTCAAGAGGATAAAAGGCCAAAATCAGAGCGTTTTTTTAGAATTATCAATGAATTTCCTACGGTTTTAATGATAATTGTTGTATTTCTAGTTATTTTTAAACCAATATAAAACTTGCTATATTTAACGATTACGGTTAGAAAGCAGCTTCCAAACTATTTTCCACATTATCATCATCATTAATACGAATGGCTAAAAACTTAAAATTAAGAGACCTTAAGAAAAAAACTCCACAAGAACTTCTTGTTTATGCGGAGGAACTTGGCGTTGAAAATGCTAGTTCAATGCGTACTCAAGATATGCTGTTTGAAATATTGAAAACTCTTGCAAATGACAGCAAAGATATTGACGGTGAAGGAGTTTTAGAAGTTTTACAGGATGGGTTTGGTTTTTTAAGATCAATGGAGGCTAATTATCTTCCGGGTCCTGATGATATTTATGTAAGCCCGAGTCAAATTAAAAGATTTGGATTGAGATCAGGAGACACTGTTGAAGGTCCAATTAGAGCACCAAAGGACGGTGAACGTTATTTTGCATTATTAAAAATTGATACAATCAACTACGAAGCAACCGAAAAAAGTAGAAATAAAATTAACTTTGATAACCTGACACCTCTTTATCCAGATGAGCAAATCAGATTAGAAACTGAAAAACCAGCAAGTGATCAAAGTTCAAGAGTAATTGACCTGGTTGCACCAATCGGTAAGGGTCAAAGAGCACTTATTGTTTCACCACCAAGAACAGGTAAAACAGTCTTATTGCAAAATATTGCACACTCAATTACTGATAATCACCCTGAATGTTATTTGATGGTTCTATTAATTGATGAGAGACCAGAGGAAGTTACCGACATGCAACGCTCTGTAAAAGGAGAGGTTGTCAGCTCAACATTTGATGAGCCCGCATCACGTCACGTACAGGTTGCAGAAATGGTTATTAATAAAGCAAAAAGATTAGTAGAGCATAAAAAAGATGTCGTTATTCTTTTAGACTCCATTACAAGACTGGGTCGTGCTTATAATACGGTTGTTCCAAGTTCAGGAAAAGTATTAACAGGTGGTGTTGATGCAAACGCACTACAAAGACCAAAGAGATTTTTTGGTGCAGCTAGAAATATTGAAGATGGTGGATCACTGACCATTATTTCAACCGCTCTGATTGATACAGGTAGTAGAATGGATGAGGTAATCTTTGAGGAATTTAAAGGTACTGGTAACTCAGAAATTATATTGGATAGAAAAGTTGCTGATAAAAGAATATATCCTGCAATTGATATAACTAAGTCCGGTACTCGAAAAGAAGAGATACTGCTTGATAAAGACGAGCTTCAAAAAATGTATGTTCTCAGACGTATTTTGAACCCAATGGGAACAATGGACTCTATTGAGTTTTTATTAGGTAAACTTAAAGAAACTAAGGATAATGCAGATTTCTTTCAGTCAATGAATAAGTAAACTATCCTTCCGCCTTCATCAACGACCTTATCTGATAACTTTTAGAAATCTTTTTTGAGCCCTTAAGGTTCCATAAATCAATTATCATGAAAAATTCAATTTTCTTAACTCCAAGTTTTGAAATTAGCTTTGCGGCCGCATTAGCTGTTCCACCGGTTGCAATTAAGTCATCGACAATCAAAACCTTATCTCTAGAAGTGATCGAGTTTTTGTGTACCTGGATTTCATCCATTCCATACTCTAGCTTGTATTTTTGTTTGACTATTTTTCCTGGAAGTTTCCCTTTTTTTCTTATTGGAATAAAAGGTAAGCCAAGCTTGTAGGCAACAGCTGATCCAAAGATGAAGCCTCTTGCTTCTATACCAGCTACTTTAGTAAATTTATTTTTTCTACAGTATTTAGAAATTTCATTAACAACTTCGGTAAAAAGCTGCTTACTGTCTGTGATTGAAGTTATATCTTGAAACTGAATACCTTTTTTTGGAAAATCAGGAATTACCCTAATCTTCTTTTCAAGATTATTTTTTAGTTTTTTGTTCAATGTTCAGTAAATTTCTTTTGGTATTTAACCCACCCACAGATGTAAATCCTGTGAGTTTGCCGTCACTTCCAACTACTCTGTGACATGGAACTGTCATCATAAGATTATTTTTTCCTAAAGCGCCCCCAACAGCTCGGGGCGAAGTTCTTAACTTCCTTGCAATGTCCCCATAAGTTGTTGTTCTTCCATAAGGTATCCTTCGTAAGTAATTCCAAACACGGTTTTGAAATTTTGTACCCATTTGCCTTGTTGGAAAATTAAGGGATCGCCTTTTGCGCGCAAGATACATTTTAATTTGAAGTGCGGATCTTTTTAGAAGCTTATCCTCTGTTTTGTTAGGCTTTTTCCTTGTTCTATGAACCGCTATTATTCTATTTTTGCTTGAGACAAGCTCAATATTGCCAATGATTGATTTGAAAACGTAGCTGCTCATATATATAAGATATTATAATTTTTTGACCTTATGACTAACAAATTTTTTGAAAGACACGTATTTTTTTGCACAAACCAAAGACCTGAAGGTCATCCAAAAGGTTGTTGTGCTTCTAAAAATTCAACAGTGCTAAGAGCCTATATGAAGAAAAAAACAAAAGAATTAGTCTCCGATAAGAAAATAAGAATAAATGCATCAGGCTGTTTGGATCATTGTGAATTTGGTCCTACACTTGTTGTTTATCCAGATAATGTTTGGTACTCGTGTAAAACAGAAGAAGAGGTGGACCAAGTAATCAATGAACATCTGATCAACGACCGTATTGCCGAAAATCTCCAAATAAAAAAATGACAATTTTTGCACTATCAACTGCCAGCGGTGTTGCGGGGTTAGCGGTTGTAAGAGTCTCGGGACATCTAGCACTTACTGCCCTTAAAACAATATCAAGAAAGAGTCACTTCGATCCAAACGTCCTAACAAAATCAGAATTTTATGATCCAGAAAGTGGTAACTTAATAGACAAGGGTCTTGCTGTATTTTTCTCAAAACCCAAAAGTTTCACAGGTGAAGATGTTGTTGAGTTTCATGTTCATGGCGGCCATACAACTGTTCAGCTTTTACTTAAATCACTTTCTAATATTGATCAGTTGAGACTTGCTCAACCCGGTGAATTTTCAAAAAGAGCATTTGTGAATAACAAAATGGATCTTACAGCAATTGAAGCTATGGGTGATCTAATTAATGCGCAAACTGAAATTCAACATAATCAAGCACTGTCCCAGATGAATGGCTCACTGAATAAATTATATTTATCATGGAGAAAGTCTTTAATAGAGTTAGTTGCCTATCTCGAAGCGGATATAGATTTTGCGGATGAAGACATTCCCGAAAATGTTCTTAACAACATCAATTCAAAAATTGAAACACTTTTAGGCGAAATGAGTGAACACTTAAAAAAACGTAATCAAGGAGAAATATTAAGGGATGGTTATAAAGTCGCCATCATTGGATCTCCAAATGTTGGTAAATCAAGTTTGATAAATTCACTTGCTAATCGTGATGTTGCAATTGTGTCTGATAGGGAGGGCACGACCAGAGATGCGATTGAAGTAAGGCTAAATATTGCTGGATTTCCAGTCATTTTAACAGACACTGCGGGTTTAAGAGACACTGAAGACGAGATCGAAAAAAAAGGAATTGAAATAACTCAAAGTAAAATAAAAGAAGCAAATTTAGTTTTGGAATTATTTGATGATCCAAATGATGTTGAGTTACATCAGGATCGACTTACAGTTCTAAATAAATGTGACTTGCATAGTAATTATAAAAAAGAAGGCTGTATCAATATTTCAGTTTCAAATGGAAGTGGTATTGATAATTTAATCAATAAAATTGCTGAGCACGTATCAAGCAAATTCACAAGTTACACCGATACAATACCAACAAAGATTCGGTACATTCTAGGTGTTCAAAGTTCAATACAAAGTTTACTCAGTGCAAAAAGTATAGATTTAAAAGTTAATTCTGAACTTATGGTTGAAGAGTTAAGATTAGCCATTCAAGAAATTGGAAAAATAACTGGTCATGTTGATGTTGAAGAATATTTAGAAGTTATTTTTAAAGATTTTTGCATCGGTAAATAAAAAAATAATTGATTGCAATTAGTCTAAGTTAATTTAATTAACTTATTCATGACTAGTTATGATGTTGTTGTAGTTGGAGGAGGGCATGCTGGCTGTGAAGCTGCGACTACCTCTGCACGTGTTGGTGCAAAAACCCTCTTAATCAGCCATAAATTCGATACCATTGGTGAGATGTCCTGTAACCCTGCAATCGGTGGTCTTGGTAAGGGCCATTTAGTAAGGGAAATCGATGCTCTGGACGGAATAATGGGGCATATAGCTGATTTATCAAGTATTCAATATAGATTACTCAACAGAACAAAAGGCCCTGCAGTAAGAGGACCAAGAGCTCAATCGGATAGAAAGCTCTATAAAAAACACATGCAGGAGGAGATTGAAAATACAGAAAATTTAGAACTCTTGTTTGACCCTGTAGAAGATTTAATTTTTGATAATAATAAACAAATTGCTGGTGTGATTTGCGCAAGTGGTAAAAAAATATCTACCAAAAAAGTTATCATTACAACTGGTACATTTTTGAATGGCTTAATCCACTTAGGTGACAAAACTATTCCGGCTGGAAGACATGGAGATTCTCCCTCAATAGGACTTGCAGACTCACTCTATAAAACTGGCTTTAACATTGGACGTTTAAAAACTGGGACACCTGCGAGACTGGATAAAAATACAATTGACTTTTCTAAACTTGAAAAACAGGAAGCCGACGATGAGCACTCTTACTTTTCATTTTTAACCACAAAAACTCATAATGAACAATTACCGTGCCACATGACGTATACAAATGAGGCCGTTCACAAAATAATTGAAAAAAATATAACAAAATCAGCTATTTACTCAGGTCAAATCAGTGGAACAGGGCCGAGATATTGTCCTTCTGTAGAAGATAAAGTTGTAAAATTTGCAGATAAATTGAGGCATCAAATTTTCTTAGAACCAGAAGGACTTGATAGTGATTTAATATATCCAAATGGAATCTCAACTTCACTCCCGCCAGATGTGCAGGACGAATTCATAAGTAAAATCAATGGTTTAGAGAACGCTAAAATAGTAAGGCACGGTTATGCAATTGAATATGATTTTATTGATCCACAAGAACTTTACCAAACATTGGAAACAAAAAGAATAAAAGGTCTTTATCTTGCTGGTCAAATAAACGGCACAACAGGTTATGAGGAAGCTGCTGCGCAAGGGCTTGTAGCGGGTTTGAATGCTGCAATTTCCCTAAGTAATAAAGAACATGTTTTTTCAAGAAACGACTCATACATTGGTGTAATGATAGATGATTTAACCCTAAAAGGGGTTACTGAGCCTTACAGAATGTTCACTTCTAGGGCAGAATACAGACTGTTATTAAGAGCAGATAATGCAGACTTAAGATTAACAGAGATTGGCCACAATTTAGGTTTAGTTGGCTCTGATAGATATCAAAAATATTCAGCTAAAAAAATTGAACTAGATAAAGTAAATAAAATTGTTAAAAATCAATATGTTACGCCTAACGCGCTTTCAAAAATTGGAGTTCAAATTAACCAAGATGGCAAAAAAAGATCAGCTTTCGACTTATTAGCTTATCCTAACATTGATATTGATAAAATAGATGAGATCTTTGACTTAAATCTAAAGCAATATAGCAATGAAATTCTTGATCAAATAACAACAGAGGCTCATTACAAAGGCTATCTTAAAAAGCAAGAAAGTGAGATCATTTCACTTACAAAAGAGGAAAAAGTTGAAATTCCACCTAATCTTAAATACGAATTAATTCCCAGTTTATCAACAGAAATCGTTGAAAAACTAACAAAAATTAAGCCTAAAAACTTATCTCAAGCATCAAGAATTGATGGAGTTACGCCTGCAGCTCTCAGTGTTATTTTATCATATATAAAAACAAAAGCTAAATCACAAAAACTAGCTTAATATCAAAATAATGATTGATTCGCCTGATGCTCTAAAAGAGCTCTTGCCAAATGTTTCACGTGAAACAATTGAAAAACTGGCTGAATTCAGGGAAATGATTTTGGCAGAAGACCAAAGCTTATTATCAAAGAATGATAAAAACTTTATCTGGATAAGACATTTCTATGATTCTTTAAGATTAGTTCAGTTTATAACTAACAATGGAAATGACATCATTGATATTGGCAGCGGTGCTGGCCTTCCAGGTATACCAGTTTCGATAATATTTGGCTCAAAAAACAAGGTTTTTTTGTGTGAAAATAGACCTAAAAGAGTATCGTTTCTTAACAAATGTATTGTTAACTTAGATCTTAAAAACACTGAAGTGATTCCCATTAAAGCAGAAAAAATTGAAAATAAAAAATTTGATATCATCTTAGCAAGAGCTGTTAGCCAATTAAATCATTTATTATCAATTAGTTATAATATATGCAAAAAAAACACTACATTGCTTCTGCATAAAGGTGTACATATAGATAAAGAGATCGTACAAGCTACTAAATGTTGGGATTTTACTCATGTATTGCATGAAAATGAAAGAGAAAAGGGTTCTTTTATTTTGGAATTAAAAAATATAATAAAATCAATAACTTAATGAAAAATAAAATAATAGCTATCTCAAATCAGAAAGGTGGAGTGGGAAAAACTACAACAGCAATAAACTTATCCACAGCCTTAGCCGCTATTGGGGAAAAAGTTTTAATCATCGATCTCGACCCTCAAGGAAATGCGAGTACAGGTTTAGGTATAGATTATCAAAACAGAAATAACTCAATTTATGAAGTTCTCGCATCTCAATGCAATTTATTTGATGCAATTCAAAATACAGAAATAGAAAATTTAAAAATCATTCCGTCTACTGTTGATCTATCAGGCATTGAACCTGAACTGGCCGAAGTAAACGACAGAGCGTTCACTCTTAAAAAAATTTTAATGGATCAAAATTCTTTAAATGATTTTAATTTCGTTTTTATAGATTGCCCGCCAGCTTTAAGTCTTCTGACTGTTATGGCAATGACTGCAGCGGACTCAATTATCGTACCGCTTCAATGTGAATTTTTTGCTTTAGAAGGCCTTAGTCAATTAATAAAAACCATTGATAGGGTAAAACAAAATCTTAATCAAAATTTAACAATCGACGGGATAGTACTAACAATGTTTGATGGAAGAAACAAACTTTCATCACAAGTTGCTGATGATGTTAAAAAACATTTAAGTCAACAAGTATATGAAACAATCATACCTCGTAATGTTAGAGTTTCAGAAGCACCTTCTTTTGGAATGCCTGCATTAATCTATGATCAAAAAGCTGCAGGTAGTCAGGCATATTTAAGATTAGCAGACGAAATCATAAGACAAAATAAAGATCAGGAGGCCGCTTAATGAGTTCATCAATTTCAAAAAAAGGTTTAGGCCGTGGTCTCTCATCCCTCATGGGTGATACAAAAGAAATTTCAACACAAACAGAAACTTCAAATCAAGAAACAAAAATTTCAATTGCAAATCTTAAGCCAAGTCCATCGCAACCAAGAAGACTATTTGATAAAAATAGTATTAATGAACTGGCTGAGTCAATAAAATCAAAAGGTCTGGTACAACCCATATTGGTTAGACCTTCACCAACAGAGTCCGGAACATATGAAATCATTGCAGGTGAGAGAAGATGGCGAGCAGCTCAAATTGCACAACTCCATGAAGTTCCTGCTGTCGTCAGAAAACTAAACGATACAGAAGCTTTAGAAATAGCAATTATTGAAAATGTTCAACGTTCAGATCTATCTCCCATTGAAGAAGCTGCTGGATATAAAAGATTAATTGAAAACCACAGCCACACCCAAGAAGCTCTAGCAGAAATTGTAGGTAAAAGTAGAAGTCATATTGCAAATATAATTAGATTACTCAGTTTGCCTCAATCAATTCAAGATATGATTTCAGAGGGAAAAATTTCATCAGGTCATGCTCGAGCTATTATGAATAGTGCTTTTCCAGAACAACTAGCAGAAAAAATTGTAAGCGAAAATTTAAGCGTAAGAGCCGCAGAAAACCTCGCTAAACAGAGAAAGCCAGGAGTTAAGAAAGTTAAGTTAAAAGACCCAGATACTATTGATTTAGAAAATAACTTAACAGCAAAGCTCGGATTAATTGTATCGATTGATCACAAAGGAAGAAAAGGTGGTTCAATTAAAATAGAGTATAAGTCACTTGATCAATTAGAATTAGTAACTGCAAAATTAAAAAATTAGTTTCTGAAGTAATTTCGTCCACTATCTGCTACGAGCAATATTGATCTTTCGCAGTTTAAAGTAGCTAAATTGCTATTTAATTTACAAGAAACCTCCGTTTCCAAAAGTTTGAATAAATTAGTTTCAATGCTTGACAATGGCCATTTGTGACAATGTCGTTCAAAATTATCTTTATCTTTCCAGAACACTGGAGGTCTGAGACTTTTTATAGCAACATCAAAGTTGCTACCCTTTTTCATCTCTATTTTCGTTTTTTGCACTCTTAAGATGTAATTTGATAAACTTCTTACAAGGCTAATTGGACTTGCTCCTTCTGTTAGTAATTTGTTTACTATTTTGGAACTTTTATTTGTATTCCCAAACATGACATATTCATTCATTTTATTTAAGTTTTGAGAGCTTGAATCATTGAGTAAAATTCTAATTTCCTCTAACTTAATTTTTGACTTAGAGTTTTTATAAAACAGTGCAATTTTTTCAAGTTCACGTTTGCTTATCATTCGGTCATTACTTAACGATTGAAGTAAGTAATTTTTTATATCACGGCTTAGTTCAATACTGTTTTTTCTTGCGAATTCATCAATACTTTTCATCATTGAACGGCCGTCGTCTTCGTAACATGCAAGCGAATAACAACTTTTGTTTTCCTCAAAAAATTTTCTGATCTTTGAGGATTTACTCAAATTACCTTCTTTTATAACGAGTACTGCTTTTTCAGGTGCTTTTAAAACAATTTCTTCAATAACGCTCAAGTGTTTATCTTTTATTGAGTCGGCTATGACGATTTTGTTTTTGAAGAACATAGAAACTGATCTGAGAATTGCTTCAAGAGATCCTGCGTCATCGTCCAAATCTTTTCCATTAAAACTGATTTCTTCGTAATCACCTTTAGATAAATAATCTTTAGCTAATTTTTCTATCTGTTCTCTAACAAGGCCCTCATTTGGACCATATATTAAAATATTTAAAAACTTCTCACTGCCTCTGACAATTTTTTCTATTTGATGTTCCTTAATGATCATCTATCTTGAAATACTACTTTGAATCCTAGAAGTCATAATTTGGATAGCATTTTTAGTTGCGATCTTGGCCATATGTTTTCTAGTATCTTCATTGACGATTTCTGATTCGGTAACATCGTATTGCGCAAAACCACGAGTAGTACCAGTAGAAATGATTTCATTGACAACTATTTCTACCAGTTCGTACTCAATTTCAATTTCAATTCTATATTTCGCTACTGTTCCGTTAGTGTTTACAATTAATGGGGCTAAATCTTCATATATTTTAAGAAGCACTTTATACTTTTGATTTTCACCTTGAACGATATTGCTATTCACTTCCTCAATAATTTCTCTTGCAACTTGGTTAGTAACCTCAATAGAATAACCATCTAAGTTAATATCATCGCTTGAAATCTTATAAATTGGTTTAAAACCACAACCAAAGAGTATTAAAGATATTGCTAAAGCTGCGTACAGTTTAGTCATGATCTAAGTTCCGATAACATTTCTGACAAATAGTTTTCATATTTTTTCCACGCGCCAATAGACTTATTATTCATAGGTTTTCTTACCTGTTCTATGCTAGCAGTCCTAACTTGCCTCTTGTTTTTGTGAAATTCCAGACATTGTTTTTCCCAACTGAGATCACAAAAATCAATCAATTTTTTTGATATTGCTTCCTGATTATTAACCAATTCTTCGTTATCTAAAACGAAAATGTCATCGGTATAATTTTTAAGCCAAAATTCCATAATGTCCTGGTGAAGTTTATAATATTCTACCAATATCTTTTGATTGTATGAGTATTGGTGCGAGACATCTATAAATTTATGCGAATATAATGAAAAACAATTATCCATCGGGTCTCTTTTGCAATAAATAATTTTTGCTTCAGGTAAAATCAGTTTTATTAACCCAATGAATAAAAAATTATGGGGCATTTTATCACAAATATACAGAGAATCATTTTTGTCACGTTGCGCTAATCTCTCAAGATACTTATTACGGACTAACTTCAAACTATTCTTTGATTTCAGAAATTTTTCAAAATGTTTTATTTCTTTTTTGGTTGGTTGAATTAGACGCGTATCAGTTTCCTCAGTTAAAAAATCTAGCTCTCCAGCACCGGTAACTTTTGAGTGAGAAGAGAGTATCTGTTCACACAAAGTAGTGCCTGATCTTGGCATGCCACATACAAAAATAGGTATTTGCTTATTCAACCTCTCTTCACATATAAAATCTAATTTCCTTGAAAAAATATCCTTTAGTTTTTCATAAAATTGCCTTTCGTGCCTTAGATCAAATTCTTTAATTGAGTACTGCGCATCATTACTCTTAATCAAACAAGACCCAGCTCTCTGATAATCTTTTTGATTTTTAAAATACTCAAAAAAAGAATAGTTAATCAATATCTTATCTTGAATACCAAGGTCTTCCCTTTCTAACTTTTCACTATAATACTTAATATGTTTTTCGGTTAACTTGTTTTTTTTATCTTTTGTATAATCGATAAAATGAGAAACATTTTGATAGTCTTTTTTGAATAATTCAGTAGATAATTTGTTTGCTTTCTTAAATTCACCTATTTCTCTATATGCTGTAGAAAGGTTGTATCTAATGTCATCATTATCAGGATAATTCTCAGCTAATTTTTCAAGTAAACCAATTGCTTCTTCTAGATCACCACTAATAATTAAAGCTTTTGCATATTGAACAAGTGCAAGTAGATTGTTTGGCTGAATTGTAAGCGATAACTTTGAATAATGAAGTGCATTTTTTGGATCATGAACTTTATGAAAATAGGCTGCTAAATTGTTTATTGTTGGCACGTAATTAGAATTAATTCTAAAAGAATTCATTAAACACTTATGCGCTAATTCATAATTTTTGTTTAACATATGTATTGTTCCCAAGTTGCCCATCGCTTGAAAACCTTTTGGATTGACCTTCAGTGCTTCCATAAAATAATTGTAAGCTTTTTCATTCTCATTTAAATCCTGGAAGAGAATGCCAAGATGTCTTAAAGCCTCGTAATTTGTAGGTTCACTCAATAGCACTCTATTATAAAAAACTTCAGCTTCTTTATAGTTTTTTTTTGTATGCAGCTTGATGCCTTGAAGTAAATCTGGGTTGATAGTTTGACTTAGCTTGCCGCTTTTTTTCTGTCTTCTACGTTCGTGTCTGTTCATGTTTTAACGACAATATTAAGTATTTTATTTGGAACATAGATTGATTTTATTATAGTTTTTTCTAATAGTGCATCTTTTATATTTTTAATATTTTGCATTTCTTTTTTTACTTCATTTTCCGAGGAGTCTCTTAATACAACAACTTCCCCTCTTCTTTTGCCATTGATCTGAATAACAACAGTCACTTCTTTATTCTCTAAATACTTTTTATTTACCTCTGGCCAAGGTTCATTGGTAATTGAACTAGTTCTGCCAGTGAGTGACCAACATTCTTCAGCTAAATGTGGTACCATGGGTTCTATAACCCTAATTAATATATATAGCGCTTCGGTTATCGCCAGTTTGTCTTTTTTATTGTTTATTTCAAATTTAGAAATTGCATTAACTATTTCAAAGATTCTTGCTATAGAAACATTCATCTGAAACTTTTCAATACTTTGAGTTATGGCATGAAGATTCTGGTGAATCGTCCTAATAAAAATTAAATTTTCTCCTTCATAATTTGGTGCAGCAGTTTCATCATTTCTTTCGAGAAATTTCTGGTTTTTTTTAACCAGAGTCCAAATTTTTTGGCATATTTTCCAAGCTCCATTGATTCCTGAATCTGTCCAATTGATATCTTTTTCAGGTGGACTGTCTGATAACATAAACCATCTAGCGGAATCGGCTCCGTAAGTGTCAATAATTGATTCTGGGTCAATCACATTTTTTTTTGATTTAGACATTGATTCAATCTCTCCCATAGTGACTTTTTCACCAGTGGATATTTGAAAATAATTAGTGTCTTTTTTCTCGACATCATTTGGGTAAACCCAAGCTCTCGATTCATTTTGGAAAGTATTATGACAAACCATGCCTTGAGTAAATAAGCTTTCAAAAGGCTCATCTATCCCCTGAATATCTAAAGCCTTTGTAAAGAACCTTGAATATAATAAATGTAAAATAGCATGTTCGACGCCCCCAACATATTGATCAACTGGCATCCAATAATTAACTTCTTCTATATTGTAAGGCTCGTGGGTTTCAAGCGGTGAACAGAATCTTAAAAAGTACCATGCTGAGTCCACAAAAGTATCAAGTGTATCTGTTTCCCTTACAGCTTTCATTCCCGTGTCTGGGCACTTTGTGTATTTCCATGTTGGATGATTATCAAGAGGATTGCCTGGAATACTTAAGTCAATATCATCAGGTAATTTTAACGGCAATTCATTTTCAGGAACTTCAATGACTTCACCGTCTTCTCTATACATTATGGGGATCGGGCAACCCCAATATCTTTGCCTGGATACGCCCCAATCTCTGAGTCTGTAGTTTGTGGTTTTTTTTCCTATATTTAATTTTTCTATTTTTTTTATAATCTGATCTTTAGCTTCTTCAACAGAGAGATCATTTAAAAACTGAGAATTCATGAGTTTACCATTACCAGTGAAAGCATTCTTAAAATCAAACTCAGAATTATCTGCTGAATCAATTACTTGAATTACTTCTAAATTGTATTTGTTAGCAAAATCTAAATCCCTTTGGTCGTGTGCAGGACAACCATAAATTGCGCCTGATCCGTAATCCATTAAAATGAAGTTAGCTATAAAAACAGGTAGTAGTTTATTTTCAATGAAAGGATGTTTTATATACAACTCTGTCTGAATACCCACTTTTTCATTTCGCGCGATTGACTCCTCACTGATTTTTTGTGATCTTAACTCATTAACTTGATCATTAAGGGGCTGGTTTGTTTTAATTAATTTGTCCACCAACGGGTGAAAAGGTGATAATGCACAAAAAGTTGCTCCAAAAATTGTATCAGGTCGCGTTGTAAAAATTCTTAGCTTTTCCTCATTGAATTCATTTAATTTTGTTGATATTTCAAACTCAATTTCGCATCCAAAGGATTTACCAATCCAATTCTTTTGCATTGTTCTTACTTTTTCTGGCCAGCCTGGCATTTCATCCAATGCCTTAAGAAGATTATCTGCATAGTCTGTAATTTTAAAAAACCATTGTGAAAGTTTCTTTTGTTCAACTTCTGCACCAGACCGCCAACCCTTGCCATCAATGACTTGTTCATTTGCAAGTACTGTATTTTCTACAGGATCCCAATTTACAAGTGACTCTTTTTTATAGATTAAATTTTTTCGGTAAAATTCTAAAAATAGTTTTTGCTGATTCTGATAATAAAGTTTGTCGCAGGTCGCAACTTCTCGAGACCAATCAATCGATAGCCCCATTTGCTTCAGTTGCCCTTTCATCGTTTCTATGTTCTCGTAAGTCCAAGCTTTTGGTGATGTATGATTTTCGATTGCGGCGTTCTCAGCGGGCAGTCCAAAAGCATCCCACCCCATTGGATGCATGACATTAAATCCTTGTGCTCTCTTATATCTCGCGATCACATCACCCAATGTATAATTTCGAACATGTCCCATATGAATTTTCCCTGACGGGTATGGAAACATTTCAAGAATATAATATTTTTTTTTACCCTCTATTATTTTGCTTTCAAATAATTGGTTGTCACTCCAATAGCCTTGCCATTTCTTCTCAATTATTTTTGAATTATATTTTTCGGACATCAATAAATCATCAAGGGCTTAAAGTTCTGAAGCGATTTTCAATGATCTTGCTGAAGATAAAATACTTTCTTTTATTTTTAAACTTTGTTCTGAATTAATTCCTTGGTCGATCCACCGGTCTTCATTTAACGATTGTGTGAATAAAGAAACGATTACACTTTCGTCGTTCATTTCTTGGTCAACTATACGTATATTAATTTTTATCCTACTCTGACCATCATCTAGACTGTACCAATCTGTAACAATGACACCGGACATTGAGTCAACGGAAAGTAATGGCATAAAACTAATTTTGTCCAATGCCACATTAAAAGTTATTGACTCTACATATGTATCTCCAGTTCCCAATCCCAATGCACCACGGAGAGTAAAGCCAGCACCTTCATCAAGCAAGGTGGATCCAGGCGGTAAATTGATATCTTCCTTTTTCATCTTTTCTGCCGTCGCCCTTTGTTTCTCTGTTTTGTAAGTTTCCTTGGGCTCATCCTGTAAGCTTTTAATTTGAGCACAGGAAACTAAAGAAATAAGTAGAAATGTTAAAATTAGCTTTATTTTCATAAAAATTATTGAAATTTAGACAAAAAATTAGTTTTTAATATATTCTTTCAACCTTGAGACTGAATTAAACCATTTTTCTTCATTTTTCAATAAATTCTAATAGTTGCATAAATATCACATATACACATAAAAATGTGATATTTATGAAAATACCTTTAATAAAATAAACTATTTTTGATAAAAGATGTTTAGTTAAATTTAACTATGATCAACTCTAATATGAAAGGAATTATTATGAATAGATCAAAAATAATCGGATCAACTGCTTTAGCATCGTTGATGGCTGCAGGCGCAGCTTCAGCTGAAATGTCAATAAGTGGTTTCGCATCCGGTAAATTTATGGACAATGATGGTGGTGGACTATCTCAAAGTATGTCTACTAACTCAATTTACGTTTCATACAGTGACTCTTTAGATAACGGTATGGGATTGAGTGTAATGATGTCTATTGCTGACGGTGGCGACAATAAAATTGGAGCTTCTGTCGACACAGGTATGGGTACTCTTAAGTTCGCTGAAGCTGGAGACTCAGCTGTTGATGGCATGGATAGTTCTCCAGCATGTTTCTCAATCCTAGATTGCTACGTTGTTGCTATAAGTGGTAAAGGTGGCGGAGCTGGCATCTATGATGATGGTGATGCCTCTTCTGGAAACTCAATTAAATACTCTAACTCAATGGGTGGAGTAGATTTTGCAATTTCAAGAGGTATGGAATCAGCAACAAATGATCCTACTATGTCTTACGCTGCCAGCACTTCAATCATGGGTGCAACAATTGCGGCTGGTGTATCTGCGATCGATGTGAAATCTGGAACTGACTCAGATCCAAGCTTTGTAACTGTTGGTTATTCAATTGCTGGCCTTAACTTAGGTTATGCATTGTATGACTCTGATACTGGTGGTGAAGAAACACAAATGGGTGTAGGTACATCTGTTGCTGGTTTTGATGTTGGTGTTCAATTCGCAGAACATGACTACACTACAGACACTGACTACATGAGAGTATCTGTGAACAAAGGTCTTGGCGCAATGTCACTCGGTGTTGATTACATCGAAACTGATGAAGCAGGCGGCACAACTAATGACACAGATGTGTACAAACTTAACTACGTAATTGGATTCTAATCATCTAATTATTAGTATTTGATTTAAAATGCCCTACATTAATTTGTAGGGCATTTTTTTTATGAGCACTTATAAAAATTTTTTAAATAAGTTAGAAAATTCATTGCAGATTGCAGGCAGAAGGATAGACGATATTGAATTAATTGCTGTCAGCAAAAAAAAGCCCATTTCTGATATACAAAGTGTAATTGATGAAGGCCATTTATTGTTTGGTGAAAATCAAATTCAAGAAATTGAAAAAAAATGGCCTGAATTAAAAAAATCAAATTCAAATGTAGAACTCCATTTTATTGGAAGCATTCAAAGTAGAAAAGTAGAATCGATTCACGAAAATTGTGAAGTTATTCACTCCATAGATAGAATGAAAATAGTAAATCTATTTTCGGAACTAGAGACCGCTAAAAGTAAAAAGAGGAAATATTTTATACAGATCAATACAGGGAATGAGCCTCAGAAATCAGGAGTTTTATTACATGAAGCTGGAGAATTCATTTCTGATTGTATATCAAACTATAATTTAAACATCATTGGTTTAATGTGCCTACCTCCCATCAATGAAGATCCCCGAAAACATTTTATAAAATTAAAAGATTTAGCAGAAAAGTTTAAACTTGATTTTCTGAGTATGGGCATGTCAGGTGACTATCAAACTGCTGTGGAATGTGGGGCAACTCATATAAGAATTGGCACTCACATTTTTGGTGAGAGGAATTAGTTTTTTATAATTAACTTTGTTTCCAAGCCGATTATTTTTGACAATTCAATAATATTTTTTTTCTCAATTGCGATACAACCCTCGGTGCCTTCAAAATTTGGTTTGCTGATATGTAAAAAAATTGCACTACCATTTCCAGGAACAATAGGATCAGTGTTATAATTAATAACAAATAATAAATCATACAGACTGTCTTCTCGATATAGTTTCTCAGCACTTGCATTAAATGGAAATTTAATCAATTGATTATACTGTTTATGTTCAGGATCATCACACCAGCCACAGTCTTTATCTATAACTTGTGAAGGTAAATTGAAAACCATTTCTCCTAATTTATCAGCTCGATAGAAAACCTTTTTGAATTTAAACTCACCAATGGGAGTTTTATGATCACCTTCAATTTTATTTTTTGTTAGCCCATCTCTCCCTATCGCACATGAATATTGACCCAGATCAGAGTGAAGATAACTATTTTGTACCAATAAATTCATAATTTATATTATAGTTATCTATACAATGGAAAAAAGAACTATCCCAATAACTTTTGGTAATGAAAAATTACACATATTTTTTGAGGAAATTATCGAATATTACAACGACTTTGGTAACTTTAAATTTCAGATTATAAATAAAGAAGCTTTGGAGAATTATAATAAGAACATCTTAATTACAGATGACGAATTCCTCATAAATCAAGAATCATTCATTTTAGCATTTGGTTTAATTTTTGTAATTAATTCACATGACTCTCATTTAAAAAAAACAAAATTTAATAATGAAATAATATTATTAGATATACCTTTAAGAATACAAGATATGTTTCAGAGAGTTTCTATAAGTCTCGAACAAATTGACGCGCAAAATTCTAAAAAATTGATATTCAAAGAATTTATTTATGATCCAAATATGAGAACATTGTACAAAGATAATTTGAATATAAGATTCACTGAAAAGGAGTCACAAATTTTTATGTGCCTGTTAGACAACAGCAACGCCTATATTTCAAAAAAAAATCTTTTAAAAAAAGTATGGAGTTATAATGAAGATATTGATACGCACACGTTGGAAACGCATATTTATTCACTAAGAAAGAAGATTGAAAAAAATCTCAAGCTAAAGGATTTAATCATCTTTTTGGATAACAAAGGATACTTTTTAAATAAAAAAATATTATAAGTTAAACATTAAGCAATAAATGCTCTCTTTCCCAGGCACTTATCACATTTTGATATGCATCATGCTCAGTCTGTTTAATCTCAGTAAAAAGTGTCACAAATTCTTTTCCTAAAGTTTCAGACAATTCATTACTCACTTTTAATCTTTTTAGAGCATCAGGTAGGTATTTTGGTATATTGTGCCTTCTCTCAAACGCATCACCGGCGATAGGCTTTTCGGGTTCTAATTTTTCTCTTAAACCCAGATAACCGCAAGCAAGAGATGCGGCGATAGCAAGATATGGGTTTGTGTCCGCACCAGGTATTCTGTTTTCTATTCTTCTTGACTCAGGTGATGACGTTGGAACTCTAAAGGCAACAGTTCTATTTTCGATACCCCAGTGGGTATTAATTGGAGCTGAGGCATCAATGACAAATCGCCTGTATGAATTCACATATGGTGCAAACAAGAGCATTGCATCTGGTAAATATGTCTGAAGACCTCCTATATAATGTAAAAATTCTTTAGAATTATTTCCATCTTTATCACTAAAAAGATTTTTATTTGTTTTAGTTGAAACAAGATTTTGGTGAATGTGCATTGAACTTCCAGGCTGACCTTGATATGGCTTTGACATAAACGTTGCATGTATTCCATGCTTTAATGCCACTTGCCTTACAGCTCTTTTAAACATGAACGCTTGGTCTGCAAGCGCCAATGGGTCACCGTGATTTAGATTTATTTCGATTTGAGAAGGACCTGACTCATGCACAAGTGTATCCACTCCTATCTCCATTAGTTCACAATAATCATAAATATCATCCGTTAGAGCATCAAACTCATTGACGGCATCTATTCCAAAAACACGGCTTCCAGTTTCTCTCCGACCAGACTTTCCAACTGGAGTTTTTAAAGGTAAGTCAGGATCAAGATTTTGTTCACATAAATAAAATTCTAATTCAGGTGCTACAATTGCTTTTAAAGTTTCCTCTTTTAATAATTCAATAACGTTAATTAAAACCTGGCGTGGTGCAATCTCTGATGCCTCACCAGTTCCATATTTAAGATCACAAATAATTTGTGCTGTTGGTTCTTTATTCCAAGGAATTTTTCTAAGAGTTGATAAGTCAGGAGACATGAATAAATCTTCTTCAACATAATTTATCACTTCACTCTCATACACCCATTTACCAGAAACTGTTTGACCAAAGACCGAGTCAGCCAGTTTGAGACTTTGATCCTCTATGGATTTTACAAATCTTTGAACAGGAAGAATTTTTCCCTTTGATGATCCAGCCATATCAGGAAAAATACATTCTACTTCAGAGATTTTGTTAGACTCAAGCCATTGCTTAAGTTCACTGTTTGAACTAACCGTCATTGCTATTGAAATATTTTATAAAACCTGCCTGTGGTTTAATTATATTTAACCACGAATAAATTCTTGCTTATAAATATATTTTTTTTTATTTTTGTAAACTTAAAAACCGTTTTATTCTCAAATTCGTCATAAATTTCCCACTTTTTTAAATCTAAAGATTGTCGATCAAATACAAATTTGATTTGATTATCAGATTTGTCATCTTTTACTTTAAGCATCAAATGATAAAAATTATTATCATCTTTTAAAGATATGATATCGAATTCATTCTCTATTAAGATATCTTCCGATAAGAGTTTTTTTAAAATACTGTTGCCGATATAGAAGCTATCTATTTGACGCCCTTCTTTATCCACCACTACCATCAAGCTTTGATTAGTGATTATGTCTTCCTCTCTACCTTCATATTTGAACTTTGATTGAAAAGGCTTTAAGAAAAAAAATTGCCCTTCAAAAATATTTCCTTCTTGATCAATTTGTTCAAATTGACCAGACATTGACTTTATTTGATTCCAATTATCTTCTATAGCTGAAACAATTGGATCGGATGAAGAATTCTTAACAACAAAAAAAAATAGGAAGATCGATAAAATTAATGGCTTCATGAGGAATTAAACTTATCAAAATTGACTTCCCTTTTACCTACATGATTTGCAGCACTTATATATCCGCTTTCTTCAAGTTGATCCATAATTCTTGCAGCACGATTATATCCAATTTGTAGTTTTCTTTGCAATAGGCTTGTAGATGCTTTACCTTCTTTTTTTATAATATCCAGAGAGTCCTGCAGCAAATCATCGTGATCACCTTCTGAGACTATGCCGAGATCATTCTCAATTTCTTCTTCTTTTAATATTTCCTCGTCATACTCAGGATTACCTTGCTTTCGAAGTGCGCTAACAATGTTTTCGATCTCTTGATCTGAAATAAACGGACCGTGTATTCTTGATGTCATTCCGCCAGCAGTCATCATTAACATATCACCTTTACCCAATAATCTCTCAGCTCCTTCATCACCTAGAATGGTACGACTGTCGAACTTCGAGCTTACTTGAAAACTAATTCTGCTTGGAAAATTAGCCTTAATTGTTCCTGTAATCACATCGACACTTGGTCTTTGAGTGGCCATAATTAAATGGATACCCGCTGCTCTTGCCATCTGCGATAGTCTTTGAATCGCGTGCTCAATTTCCTTTCCAGCAACCATCATTAAGTCAGCCATCTCATCAACAACAACCACAATGAAAGGCATCTTTTTATTTTCGATTTCAATTTGTTTAGTTGTTGGCTGTCCAGTTTCTGGATTTATTCCAGATGGGATTGATCTCACTATCTTTTCTGACTTTTTAATAGCTTCAGCCATTCTCTGATTATAGTTTTCAATATTTCTAACCCCTAACAAAGACATATTTTTGTATCGAGTCTCCATTTCTCTAACAACCCATTTAAGAGCAACAATTGCCTTTTTTGGATCAGTTACAACTGGAGTGATTAGATGAGGCACACCTTCATAAACTGACAATTCAAGCATCTTTGGATCAATTAGTATAAATTTGCAATCATCAGGAGAATGTTTGTATAAGATTGAAGTAATCATTACATTTATTCCCACAGACTTTCCAGAACCTGTTGTTCCGGCAATAAGAAGGTGGGGCATATTTTCTAAATTAGCAAACTTAGCATTACCACTTATATCTTTACCAAGAGCTAAAATTAAATTTTTTTCATTGTTTACAAACTGTTCATTTTTAAAAAGCTCACTTAAATAAACAGGATTCTTAATTGTATTTGGTATTTCAATTCCAATGACATTTTTGCCTGGAATGATTGCAACACGAGCTGACATCGCACTCATGTTTCTTGCTATATCATCCGATAATGAAATAATTTTGGAGGCCTTAATTCCTGGCGCAGGTTGTAATTCATACATAGTGACTATAGGGCCGGGTGAAACTGCAATAATTTCACCCTCAATTTTAAAATCAGTCAAAACACTTTTTAGTTTTTCAGCGTTTATTTTAAGCTCTTCATGATTAACAGCATTGTCTCTACTTAATTCAGGTTTAGTTAAAAAATTGATATCTGGTGCTTTATATGTTTGTGCGTCAAAGACTATTTCGTCTTGCTGAATCAAAGTTTCTTTATTGGCTATCTCATTTCCATAAGTTGACACCGGTTTATTTTTTAGTGACTCGAAATCAATTTTAGGTTCAAGGTTTTTATTGCTTAAATTATTTTCAGATGAGATTTTTTGAACGGGCCTTTTGAAAATATTTCCATAAACTATGCTTACTAATTTTCTTATAACAGAAATAAAGACTATAATTAATTGAAATACTAATTTAAAAAACTTTCTCCATTCGTCTAAACCTAAGCCCATTGTGAAGTAAAATGAAGTTAGAAAAAAAATAAAAATAATCGTGACGAATAAATAATTTAAATAAATATTTTTCAGTAAGTTTGTTTCATCGAGAAAAATGAGTGATTGGTTCGCAATAAAACCATTTGATATCGGTAAGCCTACAGCTTCAAAAAAAAGAGCAAGTAAATAAATCGTGATTGGTAATAATAAAAAATTAAGTGCAAACATTTCTAAGCTTTTAGAAAAAAAAAGTTTATATGCCCAGCTTGTTAGTACAATGCAAATGAGAAAGCTGCTGTATCCAAAAAATTGCATTAGTATTTCAGATACGTTTGCTCCAATGTATCCACCTATATTTTTTACTTCATAGTTGTTTAAATTAAGAATACTTGGGTCAAAACTTGAATAACTTACTATTGATATGAGTATAAATGCACTTAATAATATTGATGCAACACCACTTATCTCAAGTAATCGATTGACTAAAAAAAGTTTAATAGAGTCAGGTAAAAGCTTCATTATTCAACAAATAAAATAAAAATATTGAGATTCTATTAGTATTTGATTCATCTTGTTATTATATAGTTTCTTAAACAATTAACTGACTAAATTATTCAAATAATAAATGAAATATGAATTTACTATATTTGGGTTTGGTATTTCAGCTAAAATAACATCATGCCTGTTAGCCAGAAATGGATTTTCAGTCTGTCTTATTTCAGATAGAGATCAAAAACATGAAATATCAAACACTAACCTTGTCACGTTCTTATCTAGGGGTTCGATAAATTATCTCTCTTTCATGTTTCCAAACATAAAGCTATTTGAGGAACATCCCGAAATTGACTCTATACACTGTGAATTAAACAGCCTGAGAGGAAACAAACCTCAGTCCATAAAGTTTAATGATGGAGAAAAGCAAAATCTTGGGAAAATTGTAAAAAATACAGATTTAGAGAAATACTTAGATCAAGAAATAGGCCAGTTCAGAAATATAAATATTATTCATGGAAGCTATCCTTCCATGGTTGAAAACAAAAAAGATGGCATTAAACTTAAACTTAATAACGGAGAGGAAATAGACTCTGATTTATTTATAGTATCATCAACAAAAAATAATATTGCTGATCATATCAATATTAATTTTATTAAAAAAGACTTAGAAAAGAGTGCTATTTCTATAAATGTTAAGGGTGATATTAATAATGCAAATTGTGCATTCCAAAAATTTACTTCCGATGGACCTTTAGCTCTATTACCTTATTCAAAGAATGAAGCCTCCATTATTTGGTCAATAAAAAGAGATTCAAAATTATTGCACAAAGACAATGACGAGCTTTTGCAAATTATCACTAAGCACCTGAGTCAACAAGTTTCTTCAATTAAGATGACAAGCAATGAAAAACATAAGCTTCAATTTGTCTATGCCAAAAATCTTGTATACAAGAATACAGTATTGCTTGGTAATATAGCTCACAATATACATCCTATTGCTGGCCAAGGACTTAATTTAAGCATTAAAGATATAGCTGTGTTTGTAAAACAGATTAAAAAATATAAATCTTTAGGCTTTAAGCTGAGTGATCAAATGGTTTTGGAAGAGTTTGAAACGAAAAGAAAAGTTGATAACACAGCCTATTCATTTGGTACATTTTTACTTGATGATTTATTCTCCAGTAATAACAACTTTGTAAATTATACAGTCCGAACAGGTTTGGGTTTAGTTGAAAATATCAAAAATCTCAAACAGCTTTTTATAAGAAGTGCTACAGGTGAGGATTTTTATAGAGCTCTTTAATGGAGTTGATCGCTCTTTTCTCCAGAAAGATCGAAGATATAAGATTGATAGAGCGCCTCAAGTGCGTGACCTCTCGTGATCAATGTTTTCGCTTCAAGAAGAAGTTGTTTTTCTTCTGGAGTGAAAGGTACCAATATTCCTGAGTAATTAATTAATTGCTCAGTTGGAGTTTGTTTAATGATCTCCCAGTCAGCTAAAATTTTTCTATGCTCAAGATATCGTTTAACCAATGCCAGAAGTTTTGACCGGTCAATGCTGTCACTATTTTGATTCTCAGTATCAGTCTTAAAATTATCATAATTAGCGAGAACTTGTCTGTAAGGAGTAGTTACATCCAATTCCTCATCAACTTCAAATCTTACGACGCCAGATAATGTAATTAAGTATCTACTGTCTTCTGCCTCGTTAAATGAAGAGATGCGACCGACACATCCAACTCTTTTTAGAGATTTGTTTCCAGCTTCTTGATTTTGAGACGCAGGCTGTATCATGCCTAAGAGTCTTCCTGGACTAGCAAGAGCATCATCTATCATTTGAACATAGCGTGGCTCAAAGATGTTTAGGGGTAATTGTGTCCCTGGAAATAGAACTGCTCCAGTTAGTGGAAATATGGGGATTTTTTTAGATAGATCCTGAATGTTGATGTTTTTCATGTTATTAAAAATAATACAATAGTTGTTATAAAAATGAAATAATCCGCTTATCTTGAAAAACAAGGCTTTTTCTATTAGAACAAACAATATTGCGAGTGTAGCTCAGTGGTAGAGCGAAACGTTGCCAACGTTTAGGTCGAGGGTTCGACTCCCTTCACTCGCTCCAAATTAAAAGAACACAATAGAAGATAGTTTGTATAAACTCATCTTATGAGAGCTTCAAAACTAGGCAGATATTCATGGACAATGTTTGATTGGGCAAACCAGCCTTTTTACACATTGATCATGACATTTGTATTTTCTGTTTACTTTACAGATGTCTTTATTGCCGGTGAAGATGGAGCTCAAAAACTAACCCTCACACAAACAATCTCAGGTTTAGGTATTGCTCTCTTAAGCCCAGTTCTTGGATCCATAACAGACATAAAAGGAAACCGAAAACTATTAATGGGAATTACGTCTGCATTGTTTGTACTTGGTATGGCGTTGCTTTGGTATTCACCTCCAGGCGCTCCTGACGGTATTTGGCTCGTGATGTTTGGTTTAATCCTTGCGTCCGCGATGGTTGGATTTTCTGAAGTCTTTAATAACTCAGTTCTAGCAAACATTGAAACTCCTGAGAACTCTGGTTGGTTAAGTGGTATGGGTTATGGGGTTGGTTATATCGCAGGTCTTATAGCATTAATTTTATTTTTAATAATATTTGTTTGGCCAGGTGGTGAGACAGAAAATTTGTACGGATTGAACACAAATGAATATGAACATATAAGAATTGTAGGACCACTGTGTGCAATATGGTACGCTGTTTTCATTGTTCCTTTGTTTTTATTTACTCCAGATCTAAAAAAAAATGATGTTACTGTTATCAATTCAGTAAAGATTGGACTTACAAATTTTATCAATACTTTTAAAGAAGCTAGAAAGTATAAAAATATATTTACGTTCTTGATAACAAGAATGTTTTATCAAGACGCCCTTAATGCTCTATTTGTAGTTGGTGGTGTTTACGCAAGTCTTGTAGTTGGGATGTCGCTCACTCAAGTCTTAATACTTGGCATTATTTTAAATATCTTGTCAGGACCGAGTTCAATTTATGGAGGCTATTTAAATGATCTAATTGGCTCTAAAAATGTAATAAATCTGTCACTTTGGGGTTTATTAGTTTCAGGACTTTTAGGATTATCAATTGATAAAGATACAATATTTTATTTTTTTACGGTTAATGAATATTCAGCTAGCGTAGAAGAATTTACTTTGGGAATATTTAATTCTGTAAGTCAAGTTACATATATTTGTGTTGTCATCGGCATTTCAATTTTTTATGGCCCTGCTCAAACAGCATCACGAGCATTAATGGTTAAGCTTTCACCTCAAGAAAAGATAACAGAATTTTTTGGCCTTTACGCCTTTGCCGGAAAGTCAACAGCTTGGCTTGTCCCAGGACTCATGTCACTAATACTCGCTTTCACTGATAGCCTTCAATATGCAATGATTTCTATAGTTCTATTTAATTTAATTGGTATCGTAGGAATGTATTTTGTTTCAGAAAATGATCAGTAAGTATCTTCATTTAGTTTCTTCAACTAAATCCCAAATTACAATTTTCATATTACTTAATTTATGCGGACTTATATTTTTTCTTCTTCCACATAATATTTTTTCAAACATGCTCGATCTTGAACTTTTTTACAGTAAAGAAAATGTTATTGAAAATTTCAGCACAATGGGTCCTGATGGTCGAAGTATTTACGTCTTATCTTCACTTCTTCTAGATACTGTGTATCCAATTTTATACTTATCGTTATTTCTTGGTGCTTACTTTAAGTTATTTAGAAGTTCTAAATTTATTCTATTGGTTCCAATTACAGCCTTTAGTTTTGATATTTTAGAGAATCTACAAATTACAAGATTGATTTTAAATTTTCCAAACATTAACGAAACTCATGTCTATTTATCTAGCATGACCACATCATTAAAGTGGATTGCTATTGCAATTACTGTTTCAGTTATAATGTATGGAATTATTAAGAGGCGCAAAAAATAAATTTGTCAGTGTCTAAAATGTCTCTTGCCCGTGAAAACCATCGATATACCAGCTTCATTTGCAGCAGTGATTACTTCGTCATCTTTTACTGACCCACCGGGTTGAATTACCGCCTTGGCTCCAGAAGAAATTGTAACTAGCAGGCCATCTGCAAATGGAAAGAATGCATCAGATGCGACCACTGAATTTTCGAGAGAGTTTTCATCAGATTTTTCCATTTCACTATTTTTTTGTGAGGCAATTTTAGCACTATCTACTCTACTCATTTGTCCTGCACCGATACCAATTGTTTTTTTATTTTTGACATAAATGATTGCATTTGATTTTACATGTTTGCAAACTTTAAATGCGAACAACATATCATCAATTTCATCATCACTTGGTTTTTTTGCTGTAACTACTTTCAGATCTGATTTTATCGTATTAGCTTCATCATTTGACTGAACCAGTATCCCTCCTTCAATACTTTTGTAGTTATGCGAATTATTTTTTTTATTCAAAGACGATACAGTTAAAACTCGCAAATTATTTTTTGATTTAAATATTTCTTTAGCTTCATCACTAACATCTGGTGCTAAAATTACCTCAGTAAATATTTTTATAATTTCAGAAGCTGTCTCTTTATCGATTGTTTGGTTAAATGCAATGATACCTCCAAATGCACTGGTCGTATCACATGATAATGCTTTCATATACGCTTCACAAAGTGAACTCCCACTAGCAACACCACAAGGGTTCGCATGTTTAATAATTGCAACACTGGGAGTGTCTTTGTCAAATTCTTTTATTAATTGTAATGCTGCGTCAGCATCATTAATATTATTATAACTCAATTCTTTGCCTTGAAGTAATTTTGCATGTGGTATCCCTGATTGCTGCATGGATGACTTATAGAGACTTGCTGACTGATGAGGGTTTTCACCGTAGCGAAGTGTAGAAGATAATTCTGCAGCTGTTGAAAACATATTAATAGGTTCGTTTGAATTTCTGTAAAACCAATTGCTGATTAAAGAATCGTAGTAAGCAGTGGTTGAAAATGTTTTTGCAGCAAGTGCCTTTCTGAACTCCAAAGTTGTTGAACCATTGTTTTTATTGATCTCATTAATTAGCTCATTGTAATCTTTAATATCAGTAACTACTGTGACAAATTGATGGTTTTTAGCCGCTGATCGCAACATTGCCGGACCACCAATATCAATATTTTCGATGCAAATTTCTTCGTTTTCCTCATATTTTATCGTTTCTTCAAAGGGGTAAAGATTTACAATTATTAAGTCAATATCTTCTATGCCATGTTCCTCTTGAGACTGTACATGGTTTTTGTCATCTCTTTTTGAGAGCAAACCCCCGTGTACATTTGGGTGCAAAGTTTTTACACGTCCATCCATCATCTCAGGGAAATTGGTTAAAGAAGATACATCTGTTACATCAACACCCATGGCTGCAATTGACTTTGCCGTACCACCTGTTGAAACTATTTTAATATTATGTGCTTTGAGTGATTGAACAACTTTATCTAAACCTGATTTATCTGAAACAGAAATCAGTGCAGTTTTAATTTTTATATCCAATTTAATGGCCTCTTAGTTTTTCAATATTATTTGCATACTCACTTGGGCCACCTTTAAAGGTTGTGGTACCTGCAACAATCATATCGGCCCCAGCATCAATTACTGATTGAACATTTTCAAAATTAATTCCCCCATCAACTTCTAAATGAATTTCTCTACCAGACTTATTAATTTCTTCTCGAAGATTTGATAATTTATCAAGTGCTGTTGGAATAAATTTCTGACCACCAAAACCAGGATGAACACTCATTACTAAAATGAGATCAAGTTTATCCATAAAAGGTTTAACGACTTCCCATTCAGTATCTGGGTTGATTGCAAGTCCCGCTTTTACATTTAATGATTTAATTTTATTCAAACATGCTTCTGTATCATCTTTTGCCTCTGGGTGAACTGAAACAATATCAGCTCCAGCTTCAACAAACTTTTCAATATAAGGCTGAACAGGATCAATCATCAAATGAACATCAAACGGCAATGAAGATTTATTTCTTATAGATTTAACAACATCTGGACCAATCGTGAGATTAGGAACAAAGTGTCCATCCATTACATCCACGTGTATGTAGTCAGCCCCGGCTTGAGTGATATTAACGACCTCATCTCCTAATGATGAAAAGTCCGATGCTAGTATAGAAGGTGATATTTTAACCGACATTATTGTGAAGCATTATTTCTTTGTATAACAGAAAGGTTTGTTGTTTCCCACTATTTTCATACTTTGATAAGCGATAAATAGAGATTACATTATATCTATGACCGATAAAAAAACAGAAGCTGTCGAAGACAAAGATGACAAGAAAACTGACTCCAAACTACCTAAAAAGAAAAAAGAAATAGGCGGTGCAGATGGTCCAGAGCCAACCCGGTTTGGAGACTGGGAAAAAAAGGGAATTACCTCAGACTTTTAGAATATCTTAGAGTATTTGATCAAATTTTGATGGCTTCCAATCCTTTGGGGCCAGTTCTAAATCTTCAAATTCAAAAGCGGGTGCAACGGTGCATCCAATTAAGCTATATGCTCCAGTAGATTTCAAAGCAAACCAAGTTCCTTTTTCTACAGTGTGCATAAAATTATTATTAGATCCTATCTCATCAATTTGGAATTCTACACCGTCCTTTGATGTATATACGTTTAAAGGACTGCCTGAGTAAAAATGTAAAGTCTCAGTTTTTGTTATTCTGTGCCAGTGAGAATTTTCGTGCTCCTCAAGTAAAAAATATATATGAGTGACATCATTATTTCTAAAAATCTCAACGTAATGACCTCCCTCTGGATGGGGAGTCATTTTGTGTTCTTCAATTAAGGCTTTGACAATATTTTTATCACTCACAAGAAACTACTTGTTCATTCGATTTTCAACAAGATCATTAATCACAGCTGGTTCTGCTAATGTAGATGTATCACCTAAATTACTGTAATCATTTTCAGCAATCTTTCTTAAAATTCTTCTCATAATTTTTCCTGATCGGGTTTTTGGAAGACCTGGTGCCCATTGAATTAAATCTGGTGATGCGATTGGACCAATTTCTTTTCTAACCCATGCAACAAGTTCTTTATATAATTCGTCTGATGTTTTTTCACCTGCATTGAGTGTCACGTATGCATAGATGCCTTGTCCTTTAATATCATGAGGGTAACCAACAACTGCTGCTTCACTAACTTTAGGATGAGCAACGAGAGCTGACTCAACTTCTGCTGTTCCCATTCGGTGACCAGATACATTTATGACATCATCCACTCTTCCAGTGATCCAGTAATATCCATCTTCATCTCTCCTGCAGCCATCACCCGTAAAATATTTTCCATCAAATTGAGAGAAATACGTTTCAATGAATCTTTTATGATCTCCGTAAACTGTTCTCATTTGACCAGGCCAAGAATCCGCTAAACAGAGAGAACCCTCGCAAGCTCCTTCAAGAATTTTTCCTTCAGCATCTAAAATTTCAGGTTTGACACCAAAGAATGGTTTTGTTGCTGATCCTGGTTTCTGTGCAATTGCGCCAGGAAGAGGCGTGATTAAAATACCTCCAGTTTCGGTTTGCCACCACGTGTCAACAATTGGACATTTTTTGTCACCAACGACATTATAATACCACATCCACGCTTCAGGATTAATTGGCTCTCCAACAGTCCCTAGTAATTTGAGAGATGATCTACTGGTTTTTTTTACAGGATCTTCACCTTCTCTCATTAGCGCTCTAATTGCAGTTGGTGCGGTGTAGAAAATATTAATTTTGTGTTTATCGACCACTTCCCAAAAACGAGAGGCGCTTGGATAGTTTGGAACACCTTCAAACATGACCGTGACGGCGCCATTCGCTAACGGACCATATACAATGTAACTGTGTCCTGTAACCCAGCCCACATCCGCTGTGCACCAATAAACGTCACCCTCTTTATAATCAAATACATATTGATGCGTCATTGATGCGTAAACCATATAACCGCCAGTGGTATGCATAACCCCTTTTGGTTTTCCAGTTGATCCAGATGTATACAATATAAAGAGAGGATCTTCTGCTGACATTTCCTCTGGTGGACAGTCATCAGATTCTTTTTCAGTTAGTTCGTGATACCAAACATCTCTATCATCAACCCAACCAATATCCCCGCCAGTTCTTTTAACAACAATACAATGACGAACTCCACCCGAAATCGAAATTGCTTCATCAGTATTTTTCTTTAATGGAATTGCTTTACCCCCTCTTATGCCTTCATCCGCAGTGATCACAATACCTGATTTACAATCACTTATTCTTCCAGCTAACGAGTCTGGAGAGAAACCTCCAAATACAACTGAGTGAATTGCACCAATTCTTGTACATGCCAGCATTGCGTAAGCTGCTTCAGGAATCATGGGCATATAAATAGTTACACGATCACCTTTTTTAACTCCAAGAGATTTCATACCATTAGCAAGTTTTGAAACCTCACTGTGTAATTCTTTATAAGTTATGTGTTTTGAATCCGCTGGATCATCGCCTTCCCAAATGATTGCGGTTTGATCTGCTTTATCTTTTAAATGTCTATCAATGCAGTTACTTGATGCATTCAGGGTACCATCGTAATACCACTTGATTGAGAAATTATCTTTATTGTATGAAACGTCTTTTACTTTTGTATACGGTTTAATCCAATCAATTCTTTTGCCGTGCTCACTCCAAAACTCTTCGTTGTTATTGAGAGAATTTTCATACCATTCGTTATATTTGTCGTTATTAATTTGAGCGTTTGCAGACCAATCACTGGTCACTTCGAACTTTTCATTTTCACTCATAAGAGATTATCTTATTTGATACCTCCGAGATTGCAAATAATTGTCCATGACTTTTTATCGATCGGCATAACTGATAGTCGCGACTGTTTGACCAGGGCTAGGTGATTGAGTTTTGGATGATCTTTTATCTGAGAGAGGTTAACTTTATTTTTGAGGGCTTTCACGGCCGCTACAGACACCATTCCAAATCGTTTTGATTTGTCTGTGGGATCAGGATGATATTTCTTTACAACCTTGACGATGCCAATAATATCTCTTTCTTTGACCGAGTGATAAAAAAAACAAAGATCTCCTTTCTCCATTTTTTTCATATTGTTGGATGCTTGATAATTTCTTACACCATCCCAGCCTTCACCTTTGCTTCCGGCTTTAACTTGTTGTTCCCATGACCATGTTTCAGGTTCTGATTTCATTAACCAGTAGTTCATGTTATTCCTTTGTGATCGGCCTACTTAAAAGTTCTTGAATTGTAACATCAATATTTTTCTTTCGGTATAAAACTTTATAAATAGCGTCATTGATTGGCAAATCCAATTTTTTTTCAATAGATAGTTTTTTTAATGCCCTAACAGTGAATACTCCCTCAGCAACTGAGAACTTTTTTTCAATTATTTGATTAAGTGTTTTACCTTTCGCAAGATCAATTCCTAAAGAAAAATTTCTAGACTCCTTGGATGAACATGTAAGAAGCAAATCCCCCATACCAGACAGTCCAGCAAGTGTACTCTTTTTTGCATTCATGCATTGAGCTACAATTTTTATTTCTGCAAAACTTCTAGATATAATTGAAGCAACCGCGTTTTCACCGTATTTTTTTCCAAAGACAATCCCACTAGCTATTGCATAAATGTTTTTTAAAGCCCCCGCTATTTGCGATCCAATAATGTCATCAGATAAATAGGGTCTTAATGTTGGAGACTTGATGAGTTGAGCAATTTGATTTGCAACTTGATCACTTTTTGAAGCAACGACGGTAGCGGCTGGTAAGCCCTTAGCAATCTCAGCTGCAAAATTTGGTCCTGAAATTATTGCAACCTTATTTTTTGGAAATATTGAATTTACTATTTCACTTGGTAATTTCAAAGTGTTCATATCTATTCCTTTTGAGCAACAAACGAACAACGTATTAGTTCCGATCTCTTTTTTTAGCTTCAATAAATTCGTAGATAAATATTGAACAGGGGAGACCAAAAATAGAATTTCACAATTTGCGACATCAACAATTGATGTTGTGCATTCTATTTTTTTACTTAATTTTATTTTTGGTAAATATCTTTTATTCTCAGATAGCTTGTTGATGTTATCGCAAACACTCTTCTCTTTCGCCCACAAAATAACTTTCTCTTTTTTGGCTATAATGTTTGCTAATGCAGTTCCCCATGCACCACTACCAATTACGCCAATTTTATATACTTTCTTATCCTTCAACAGCTCTCTTACCCTTCATGAATACAGCATTCTTATCAAGCGGCCATCTTGGTTTTGGCTTAAAATTTGACTTATTGAATTTCCCCCTCTCAAATCTCTCTATCCCTGCATAAGCAATCATGGCGCCATTGTCTGTACAATATTTAATTGAAGGAAATAGGAATTCACAATCTTCTAATTTACCTAGTTCTTCAAGTGTATTACGAATACTTTTATTTGCAGCTACACCGCCTGCAACAACGATTTTTAGATTCTTTTTTGACTTAACTATTTTTTTATATTCATCGATGGCATTCTTTGTTTTTCTATAAATGATTTTATTTATTGTTTTTTGAAATGAAGCCGACATATCTTTTTTAAATCTTTCTGTACATTTATTTTTGGCAACTGTATTGGCAACTGCTGATTTTAATCCAGCAAATGAGAAGTGAGCATTTTTTTCATGTATAAGAGGCATTGGTAGTGTAAAGCGATCCCCATCTCCTTTCATCGCATACTTCTCGATTTCAGGTCCGCCAGGATAATCTAATTTCAAAAGCCGTGCAGTTTTGTCAAAAGCCTCGCCAAGTGCATCATCTATAGTTGTTCCAATCCGTTTGTACGAGTTAAAACTCTTTATTATTGTAAATTCAGTATGACCGCCAGATACAAGCAGTAAAAGATATGGATATGCTATATCTTTTTCTAATTTAATAGAAAGTGCGTGACCCTCTAAGTGATTGACTGCAATAAATGGCTTATTTAAAAAATGTGCTAGCGTTTTACCAGCTACTACACCGACCAATAATCCTCCAAGCAAGCCTGGTCCCGCTGTAGCTGCAATCGCGTTTAACTGTTTCAAATTGATTTTTGCTTTCTTCAGAGCCATGACAATCAGTTTATCAATTACGTCGGAGTGAGCTCGAGCAGCTAATTCAGGTACTACGCCACCATAAAATTTATGGATATCAATTTGAGATTTTACAATGTTTGATAAAACCTTAATTTTATTACCAGTTTTTTCGACAATGGACACTGACGTTTCATCACAACTAGACTCAATACCGATTACCCGTATTTTTTTCATATCAAAATCTATTCTTTCACGAATTTGAATTAATTTACGCTAATTAATATATACTATGAAATCAATGATATATATTTTTAACGTTGCAGCGTAATGTCAAAATTAAACAAAATTTTTATTGGAATTAGAGAAAGTAAATTATCAAGGACTCAAACAGAAATATTTATAAAAGAAGCTAATAAAAGTGAATATATAAAAGATAACTGCTGTTTTGAGATCAAAACAGTCAAAACAACTGGAGATATACATAATACCCACCGTCTGGATCAATTAGGAGGAAAGGGACTTTTTATAAAGGAGATTGAGGAACAGATTTTATCTGGAACTATAGATATGGGTATCCACTCGCTCAAAGATGTTCCTTCACAAGACACTAACGATGAGCTTGAACTTATTTATTGGAGTGAAAGAGTAAAGTCTAATGATGTTCTAATATCAAACTCAGGAAAAAAAATTACTGAATTAGAACCAGGCTCCATTGTTGGTACCAGTTCAATAAGAAGAAGGGCACAAATTTTACATTTACGACAAGACCTGAACATTAAGCTACTGAGAGGCAACGTAGACACACGTTTAAAAAAATTAAGGAATAAGGAATATGATGCAATAATATTGAGTCATGCAGGTCTTACAAGGATGGGATTGGACAGTGAGATTACTGAAGTGCTTAAATTTAAGAATTTTTTGCCAGCTGCATGTCAGGGAGTAGTCGCGGTACAAGCAAAAAAAAATTTTGTTTTAAAAAAAATAATTGGTGCACTCAGTAATAAAATATCAGAGGAAGAGTCAACAGCTGAGAGATTGGTTTTAAAAAAAATTAATGCGAATTGTAACAGTCCTGTTTCTGTTTATGCAAAGATTTCAGATGGAGAAGTAACAATTAAATGTGAAATATTTGAACACTCAGGAAATAAAATATTTCAAAGCTCTTTATCAGACGACAAAAATAACGTTAAGGAACTGAGCATAAGTCTTGCAAATGATATTATTAGATCAGTTGGTCAAAAAAAATTAAATGAGTTAGATGTTCTAAAAGATGATTTTACTTACCAGGCATAAAGAAGAAAATCTTTTCATTAAAAAGAAACTCTTAACTGAAAATATAAACTCAATCAGTGAACCAATTACTCATGTACGTCATCTCTCAAAAAAATTACAAGTAGAAAATAAAAAAGTATTTTTAGTTGGAAGTCAGCAGACATTAAAAACAATCAAACTCAAAAAAAACCTAAAGTATTTGAATAAATCTATTTTTTTTATAATTGGAAAAAAAAGTGCATTACATTTTAAGAAACTTAAATTAAAAGCTAAGTTAGTTGGAATTGATAGTATTGATTTGGTCTCTAAGATAAGAAAAAATAAAATCTATAAAGATCATAAAATTGAGTATCTTTGTAGCAACATAAACAATTCAACATTGGTTGCAGACCTAAAAAAAACAAAAAAAGAAATTAAGAAAAATATTCTCTATAAAATTACACCAAAAAAACATTTCCAGAAAAAAACACTTAATTCTCTAAATCATGATAAAGTTAAAGTTGTGATGCTTTTTTCAAAGTTCAACAGCGAAACCTTTTTAAAAATATGCAAACACCACAAGATCCAAAAAAAAAATTTATGTAAGATCCATTTCATCACGATGAGCAAACGCAATTCGTCCAAACTCATTAAACTTGGCATGAAAGTAAGTTGGCCAACTAAACCAGAACTGCTTCCAATGATTAAACTAGCAATTAAGAAGTATAAATCTCACGTCTAGAGATCTGGTGGTATTTTTATAACATTTTTCAGCGATAACATTCTGATGGATAAAACCTTATTGCGCGTACAAATTATTTTTTGGCTGTTTTTAGGGATTTATTTTTGTTTCACTTCAAATACAACCACTAAAAAAACAAGTATTTTCCGATGTTTAATTGCTTGACTAAATTTGTTTTTTTAAGTTCAATGGTCCAATATTTAATTGTAATAGGTACATAGGGGGACTTATTTATATGTCAACGAACAATATTTTTGGGTCATTTGTAAAGATACTATTTGCTGTATCGCTTATGCAAATGTCAACTATCGCTGTAAAAGCCAACGACTTAAGCTTTGGTGGCTTTGAAGGAACATTATCAACAATTGTATCTTCAGGTGTTGCAATTCGAACTGAAGATAATAATTGCAGACTGATTTCAGGAGACTCACTTGACCCAGATGGTGCTGGCGCAGAAGACAGATCATCGTTTACAAGTTTTGTTGGTTATACTGCTGATGACGGAAATGGTGGTTGTAATGTTTACGAAACTGACAGTTATGGCAATACGTCATCAAAAACTCTCGCAAGAGTTAATTCAAACCAGGATGATGGTAAATTAAACTTTAATAAAGGTGATGTGTTTGATGGCGGTAATACCATTTCGTTAAGTTACTTTGGTACTAATAGCCAAGGTATTAGTTTAAACCTTTCAGGTACAGCTTACTATAATGCTGCTTTGGATTTTAATGATCCAACATTTAAAGCATTTACGACAGATCAAAAAGATTATTTTGAAAATCAATACAAGCTTGGTAATGCTTATGTCAGTGTCCCTCTTACTGATAGTGTAAGTATTACAGCTGGTAACTATATTCAGTCACAAGGTGTGACTGCTTTATTGCCTATTGGCGTAAATGTTGTTAACCCAGTGAACCTACCCCTCTTACGTTCACCAGGTGCGCAATTAAAAGACGCACTGCTTCCACAAGCAATGATTGGAATGACTGCGTTCTTGGATGGTGGTATAACGTTGGATGCTTATTATCAACTTGAACAAAAAGAAGTCGAAATTGACGCTGCGGGATCTTTCTATGGCAGTGACTTCGTTGGAAAATATTCAAGTACAGATTTGATGAATTCACCAAACTACAGAGAGAACAAAAACCTCCCGTTCGCTGGAAACTATCACGATGCAGCAGCATGTTTCTCTGACGGTATAACTGGTCAATGTACAGACTCTGAGCTATGGGCAGGCCTTGAGACTGATGGTTCAGGTACGCCTACTAATAGTGGAGAAGGTGCTCTTTACTTAAACTATGCTCAACTTGGTGGCGGTGGATCAGCAAACGTACTTGCTGGATGGAACTTAACTAACAATCCTGCAGAATCAGGTGTAGCAGACGCAACAGACCTTGATAGTTTAATTACTAATTCATTGGCCTCGGCGGCTGGACTCACTACACTAGTATCTGGGCCAGGCGCACAAAATCTTGGTGTCACTCTAACTGATGATCAAATTAATGGTTCACTAAATAGACTATATTCTCAGTGGAGAGGTGTTGGCGCAACTTCTGGTTTAGTTTCAGTTGCACGTGCACCTGACATCGAAGCTGATGATAGTGGGCAATATGGTATTAACCTATCAGGATATCTTGACAATGTTGGTTCAGGTGTTGAGTGGGGACTATATTTTAATAACTCACATTCAAATGCTCCAAGAATACGTTTCTTAACAATTGCTGATGGATATGCTTCAACACTTTATTCAATGTATGCAGTTCAAGATGGAGGTAAAGATTACGTAGATGGTGAAACCCCATCAGCGTTTGAGTCCGCTCAAGCGAGTGTTGCTTATGGTTCACTGATATGTGGAGTGGTTTATAAAGCATTAGCTGGTTCAGCGGCTCCTTATGGCGCTTTCTCAAATCAGGCTGCTGGAAGCTCAACGTCATCATACTTGCACGATCCTGAGAAATGTTATGCAACAATAGATCAATTAGCTGCAGTTGGCGGTGCCGCTGTTTGGAATGCGCAAGAAAATCTTGGTAACCCAAACAATACAGAGCACGCAAGTAAAGCTGCTGCAATTGCTGCGACACAAGCAGCTGCTCATGCGCAGGGAACAGGCGCAACTAATGGTGCAATTGCAACTCTTGGATTTGGTAACGCTGCTCGATATCAGATATACTATCCTGAGGATATACAGACATTTGGAGCTTCAATTTCAACAGGAGTTGGTTCATGGGCAACAAACTATGAAGTTGCTTTCAGACCTGACTACCCGTTCCAAATCGCAGTACCTCAATTATTGTTAAACGTTTACGACTCAACTGGCGGTACAATGATTCAGAGCTTGACTAGCTTCGCAACAGCTACTGAGGCCCAACAAGCTGCAATAGCTAATGCTAACGGAATATCTCTTAATAAATGGTCGTCTCAACCTAACTGTGATATTTCGTCTGCGACTGGTAAAATGTCCACAGAAATGTCTGGTTACGCAACCTGTGATGGAACAGCCGAGTTTGATGCTTGGACGTTCGATTTCAATGCAGCCAGATCATTTACACCGTCTGATCCAATCGCTGTCAATGCAGGGGCTGATGGTGGTTTTGCTCTAGTTGAAATTGGAGCAGTTTGGATCCCTGACTTAAACTCAGCTCAAGGACTTGTTGCAACTAATCATCAATCCTTTGGTCATGATGTTTATGGCGGAGGATGCGTAGATATTGCGGGTACAGCTAAATTAGCTGTGCAGAGTAACGCTTTATTCGGTGATGGTTATTGTGAGGATGGTTCTGTAGCTGATGAGTTGGCAATGACTAGTCGTTTTAGAGCTGGCTTAAGCTACTTTAACTTTTATAATTCTCCGTGGACTTTCTCACCCTCAATAGGCATTGACTATGACTTCTCTGGTAATGGAGCTTCGTCATTAGGTGGTTATGTTGAGGATGAAGTGAGTATTACACTTGGAAGCTCATTCTCTAACGGTGGAACATCTATAAGTTTAAACTACGTTGCTGAACTTGGTGATTTTAAAGATAACACCAGCTCTGATAGAGATTATCTCTCAGCAACTGTTTCACATGCATTTTAATTTAGGAAAGGTTAAAAAATGAATAAAATGAATATAAAAAAATTAATTATATCATTGGTGTCATCAGTGATGATAACGTCTTCGGTAGCTCTGGCTGATGGACATGTAAGATACTCAGTGACGGCAGATAACGTATCTGAGTATTCAAGCATGCTGACACCAGGCATGTTGAACATGTTTTCTGCTTACCCAGAAACATTCAGAATGGATGTTTATGAGGATGGTGGTAATTGCACAATAGCACCTGATATCGCTGCAATCAGTCAAACCAATGGGACAATGATAAACGATAACGAAGGATTAGAGCTTCCTAATGCGGGTCAAGTACCTTTCCCTGATCCATCACATCCTCAACACTTCGTTTGGAATTATCGTATGTACGCTGGAACAGTGAGTGCAGTTGACAGAGTTCAAACATCTGTAACTGTAAAAGCTGATGGTTCTAGAACAATAGGACAACAAGAAACATCAATATCGTTTCCGCCTAATCCAAACACAAAAACAATGTATGCAGATAAAAATTTATTTGCATTGTTCATGCAGAAAAACCTTGGGCCACCAAGAACTGCAGGAACAGTTACTTTAGTTCATGACTTTATTGATAGTTATATGCAGCCTCGTAAAGCTTGGCAGTACAGCCCGGCAACAAGACGTGTAAGAAGAGCGCCTGATATTACTTATGATACGTTAACTACTGCTGGTGGCGGTATCGTAACAGTTGACTCATATGGCGGTTTCAATGGAGCACAGGACAGATACGATTGGTCTTACGAGGGTAAGCAAACTATGATCGTACCAATAAATAATGACATGTTATCTGAAACAGCTGTTGAAGATACGTTCATACCAAATCATCCAAATCCTGATGTGGTTAGATTTGAAGAAAGAGACGTTCATATTGTTCATGCACAATTAAAGCCTGGACAAAGACACCTTTACGCTTCAAGAACTTTCTATTTCTTAGATGGTCAACCTGGAATGCTTGTTTACCATGATGCTTATGATGATAATCAAGACCTTATGAGAGCAATGTACCAAACAACGGTACAGGGCAACATGGGTGGCTCAGGTTTAGGTGATACAGACTGTAATGTTCAAGGTGAGTACACTATGGACTTTGCAACAAGAACCTATTCTGGAACCAATCTGTTTGGACCAGCCCTATCTCCAAGGCCAACTGTCTATAATGGTGAAGAAAAAGCTGTAAGCTTTTATACACCCGATGGCTTAAGAAGGTACGCAAGATAAAAACTTAAAAATACTTCAAGTATTTTATAGAACCCGACTTGATTTCTTTTAAGTCGGGTTTTATTTTAGGTAGGGCTTATGAAATATTTTATTCTATTTTTTTCGTTGTGGTTTCCGCTTACTTTTAATGCCACGGCCAGTAATTTCAATTATGCAACTGGATTTGCTGCTATTAATGAAATGTCTTCAAAAGCCCTTATTAACGCAATGGAAAGAGTTGATGACCGTATTTATGCTGTTGGTGAACATGGTATTATTATTTATTCAGATGATCTTGGAGATAACTGGACTCAATCTGAGAGCGTACCTTTCACAAATACACTTACAGATATAGACTGTATTTCAAAAAAAGAATGTTGGGCCACAGGTCACGATGCCACTATATTGCATTCAAATGATTCTGGAAAAACTTGGATAAAACAGTATGAAGATATTGATTTTGATGCTCCTTTGCTCTCAATTCATATGTATGAAAGTGGCGAGGGAATAGCAATTGGTGCATTTGCATTATCACTGAGAACAACAGATGGTGGACAAAGTTGGGGTTATTTATTCATGGATGATGATGATTTCCAACCGCATTTTAATTATGCATATGGTGATTCACAAGCCTGGAGAAAATCATCAGCCAACGAAGCTTATGCAGTTGGTGAGATAGGAAAATATTACATTTCAGATGATAGAGGTTTAAATTGGCTTGTCGTGTCTACTGGATACGATGGTTCATATTGGTCTGGAATAAAAGTTGATGAAGGAAAGTCTCTGCTTTTAGGAATGTCAGGAAACCTTACGTTAATAACACGTTATGGGCCTGAGGACATTGTGCCTCCAGAAAAATTTACCTCAATTGCATGTTATGAAGCTGGATATTTCAAAGATGATTGTAAGCTTTTTGCATTTGATAATATCTTTATTGGAACAAAAAACAGCTTAACCAATGCTATTATGATGGATGATGGACGTATCGCAATCAGTGGTAATGGTGGATCTGTGACCATTGTAGATCTCTATAGAAAAAAAACAGTTGAGACTTGTGTCAGATCTGATCGGCTCAGCAATACCTCAATCGTATATCTTGGCGGTGAAGAATTTTTATTAGCAGGGGAAGAAGGTTTCCGAAAGCATAGCATGGAAGAATGTTATGATAATTTTGTATCTTTTAACTCTAAGTCACAAGATACTTATTACACTGTTGATTTAAATATGGTTCAGTTTTTCTAAATTCCTATGGGCCGAGTAGAAAATAAAGTAGCGATAGTCACGGGCGCAGCTTCCGGACTCGGCTTTGCTGCAGCGCAGAAACTCATGGATGAGGGGGCAAAAGTATTTCTGACAGATATTAATGAAGAGGTCATCAACTCCATGCCTGAAAGACTTTCGAATTACAGTGAGACACAATTTAATACTATGGCTCACGATGTTGCAAATGAAGACTCCTGGATTAATGTAATTGAAAATGCCGAAAATCACTTTGGTAAAATTAATATTTTAGTCAATAGTGCAGGAATAAGTTTAGGCGCAGATGTTGTTTCTACAGATTTTGAAATCTGGAAAAAGGTTCATCAGGTAAATTTAGATAGCGTCTTTCTTGGATGTAAATATGCTGTGCCAATAATGAGCAAATCAGGACAAGGTTCGATCATTAACTTATCATCAATATCTGGTATCGTTGCTGGCTGGAATACTGCTGCATATAACTCATCAAAAGCAGGGGTTCGTTTACTTAGTAAATCAGTTGCTCTTTACTGTGCGAAGAAAGGTTACGATGTTAGGTGCAATTCGGTTCATCCAGCTTTTGTAGATACTCCAATACTTGACCCTTTAAAACAGGCCTTTGGTGAAGAAAATGCTGTTGCTAAATTGTCTCGCCAAATTCCAATGAATAAAATTGGTGACACAGACGATGTTTCTTATGCAATTTTGTATCTAGCATCAGATGAGAGCAAGTTCATGACAGGAACAGAAATTGTTCTTGATGGCGGATTAAGCGCAATGTAGTTTCATTCTTGAGACTATGAAAACTAAAAAAGCATTAATGATTGTACACCAGCCTCGATCCAGTACTGGAGATGTAGGAATGAAATTACGTGAAAGAGGATATGAACTTGATGTTCGAAGACCTGTCATAGGTGAAAAGTTACCTCGATCAATGAAAGAACATGATGTTGCCGTTATTTATGGTGGACCTCCAAGTGCTAACGATGATTTGGATTATATCAAATATGAAATTGATTGGATTTCAACAGCGCTATTATCTAATAAACCTTTTCTAGGAATCTGTTTGGGCGCACAAATGCTTGCTAAAAATTTAGGTGGCACTGTTCAACGTGCTAAAGATCATCAATTCGAAATTGGTTTTTATGACATAAAGCCAACGGGGGATGGTCATAAAATTTTTCAAAACCAAAAAACTTTTTTTCAATGGCATAAAGAAGGATTCACCGTGCCCAAATCTTGCGATATTTTAGCGTATGGTGAAACATTCCCTCAACAAGCATTTAATTATAAAAATGCAGTTGGTATACAATTTCACCCTGAGGTAAATCTTAAAATGCACCTGAGGTGGTTATATTTTGCAGGATATATGCTGAGAGAGAAGGGTGCGCAAAAACGTAATTATCAGATGCAGCAACGACTTAGTCATGGAAAAAAAATAAATATGTGGTTAGACTCTTTTATAGATAATTATTTTCTTAGAGATAAATCATGAACTCACTCATAATTCTTGTTGATCAAATTATAAATCTTTATACCTGGGTGTTGATTATTAATGTTATATTTAGTTGGTTAATTGCTATGAGTATTTTTAATACTCAGAATAGAATTATTATTGCTATCTATTTTGGAACAAAAAGATTAACGGACCCACTTCTTAACCCAATAAGAAATTTTCTTCCAAATCTAGGAGGGATTGATATATCGCCAGTAGTTCTGATACTGATACTTTACTTTATAAGAAACTTACTTTACGAGTATTTTTATGCAGGAATTCCGATCTAAAAATGTCTGAGTCAAAAATTATCGATGGTAAAGAAATCGCAGCTGATCTCAGAGCTGAAACCGCTATCAAAGTTCAAGATTTTAAAAATAAATTTAATAAAACACCAACCCTTGCTGTTGTACTTGTAGGTGAAGATCCAGCAAGCCAAGTTTATGTTAATACAAAATCTAAAATGGCTAAAGAGATAGGAATGGATGTTGAAGATCATTTTTTCGATACCACTGTATCTGAAGAAAGGCTTTTGAAATTAATTGATAAACTTAATAATGATCAAAAAGTAAATGGCATTCTTGTTCAATTGCCACTTCCATCACATATTGACTCAAGGGCCATTATTGATGCAATTGATCCGGTAAAAGACGCTGATGGTTTTCATGCTGTTAATGTTGGCAGAAATTCAATAGGAGGCGAATTACTAAGTAAAACCTTTACTCCATGCACACCACTTGGATGCTACTTAATGCTTAAGAAAAGCATTTCTGACTTGAAAGGAATGCATGCTGTAATTATTGGACGATCTAATATTGTTGGCAAACCAATGGCGCAACTGCTGCTTGAAGAGTCATGCACGGTAACAATAGTACATTCTAAAACTAGAAATATCGAAGAAATTACAAAACAAGCTGATATTGTTGTTGCTGCAGTTGGACGTCCCTTAATGGTTAAAAGAGACTGGATTAAAGAAGGGGCTGTTGTGATCGATGTTGGTATTAACCGAGTAGAACACCCAGAAAAACCTGGAAAAACAAAACTTGTAGGCGATGTTGATTATGATGATGTATTTAGTATTGCGTCAGCAATTACACCAGTCCCAGGCGGTGTGGGTCCGATGACGATCGCATGTTTGTTAAAAAATACGGTAGATGCTGCTTTTAGACAGCAGTAGCTTATTTTTTCTCTCTCAATCTTAGTGCGTTTAATTTTATAAAACCTTCAGCATCTTTTTGAGAATAAACTTGATCTGACTCAAATGTTGCAAGATTTGGATTGTACAGGCTCATTGATGACTCTCTTCCTGTAATCATCGTATTACCTTTAAAGAGTTTAAGTCTTGCCTTACCCTCAACTTTTTCTTGTGATTTATCAATCATTGATTGCATCATCTCTCTTTCAGGAGAGAACCAATAACCGTTGTAGACAAGCTCGGCATATTTAGGCGCTAACTCATCTTTCATATGTGCAGCTTCTTTATCGAGTGTGATGCTTTCAATGGCTCTGTGTGCGTGATATAGAATGGTTCCCCCAGGAGTTTCATAAATTCCTCTAGATTTCATGCCAATGTATCTGTTTTCAACAAGATCAACTCGTCCAATTCCATGTTTTCCACCAAGCTCATTAAGAGATTTTAATATTTCAAATGGTGTTAAAGCCTTTCCGTTGAGTGCACATGCATCGCCTTTTTTAAATTCAATCGTTATTTCTTCTGCCTTATCAGGTGCTTGTTCAGGTGAAACACTTCTGGTGTAAACATAATCAGGCGCTTCGACCCATGGATCTTCAAGAACTTTTCCTTCTGCTGAAGAGTGCAAAATATTTTCATCAATACTGAATGGTTGTTCCCCTCTTTTATCTTTTGCTATTTCAATTCCGTGCTTATCAGCGTATTCGACAAGTGATGTTCTTGATGATAAATCCCATTCTCTCCAAGGACTGATTATTTTTATATCAGGCTTATGATAATAGTATCCAAGCTCAAATCTAATTTGATCATTTCCTTTTCCTGTTGCACCATGGGATACCGCATCAGCATTAATCTTATTTGCAATTTCTATCTGTTTTTTTGCAATTAGAGGTCTTGCGATAGAAGTACCGAGTAAGTAGTAGCCCTCATAAAGTGGATTAGCTCTAAACATTGGAAAGACATAATCACTTACAAATTCTTCTTTAAGGTCTTCGATAAATATTTCTTTCGTTCCTTGCTTTTCAGCTTTTGCTTTGACTAAATTATAGTCTTCATCTTGACCTAGATTTGCTGTAAAAGTTGCCACTTCACATTGATACGTCTCTTTTAGCCACCTCAAAATGACTGAAGTGTCTAAACCACCTGAGTATGCAAGAACAACTTTATTTATTTTATCCATTTGCCCTGAGTTCACTTTTTCTAATTTTTATACTAGAGGATTTTAATTGACCACACGCAGCCATAATATCTTGCCCCCTGGTTTTTCTAACTGGGCTTGCATAACCTGCATTTTTAATTATGTCACTAAATTTCTTGATATCTTCTTTACTAGAACATTCGTAAGGTGAATTAGGCCAAGGATTGAAAGGAATAAGGTTTATTTTTGCCGGAATTCCAGAAATTAGCTTAACAAGTTTACGAGCGTCTTGCGCTGTATCATTTACTCCCTTTAACATGACATATTCAAAAGTTATTCGTCTAGAATTCTTTGATCGAGGATATTCTCTACACGCCTTTATAAGCTCTTTAAGTGGAAATTTCTTATTGATAGGAACAATATCATTTCTCAATTCATCGTTTGTAGCGTGCAAAGAAATTGCCAATCTTGAGTCAACTTCATTACCCCATTTAATAATTTCAGGAACAATGCCTGAAGTGCTTAGGGTAATTTTCTTAGTAGACAATTGTATACCCTCTTTGTCTCCCATAATTTCAGCAGCATTTTTAACATTTTCATAATTATAGAGAGGCTCTCCCATACCCATAAACACAACATTTGAAATTTTACGATCTCTTCCATTTGGCCAATCTGAAAGACTGTCCTTTGCCAAAAGAAGCTGTGAAATAATTTCACTAGATGTTAAATTTCGAACCAGTTTTTGTGTTCCGGTAAAGCAAAACTTGCAGTTCAGTGTGCAGCCAACTTGTGATGAAACACATAGCGTTCCTCGATTTTCTTCAGGGATAAAAACTGTTTCAATAAGGTTGCTATCATTTAATTTCAAAAGCCATTTTTGTGTTCCATCTTTTGATATTTGATGTGATTTTACTTTTGGTCTTCTAATAATAAAATGATCTTTTAGTTTTTTTCTAAGGTCTTTTGAAACAGTCGTCATTTTGTCAAAATCGGTTTCACCTCTAAAATAAAGCCAATGCCAAAGTTGTTTGGATCTAAATTTTTCTTTAACTTGGATTAAGTCTTTCTTTATAAGAGTTTCAGATATTTCATTAAGACTTAAACCAATTAAGTCGAGTTTATCATCTGTCATTGTATTTTATGAGCAGGCTTTATCGATTGCCGCTAGTGCTTTTGTGAATCCGATTAAAGAATATGTATCTGTAATTTTTGTTCCACGGCTTGAGGTGCTTTTAACTTTCACGCGCGCTCCATTTTTCATATCCTTAATGAGTTGTTTGCCGTTTTCTCCATCTGCCAACCAAGCTCTTGATTCAACTGTAAAAAATTTATACTTATTACTACCAATACTCACTTCGACCATGCTTTTGGGTTTAAACGTGAAACCAGTATCCACACTCGGCTCATGAAAAGTCTTATCATCTTTGAAATTTGTGATCATCAGAGCATGTTCGCCTCGATTAAGATCGGACGGGTTCGTTGCTATCGGCTCTGATATGATATAACAGATCTTTGCTATGCCATCTTTAAATTCTTTAGCTTGCCATGCACCACTTTTGCCAAATGAGCCCAAATGCACGACATCAATTACTGCAAAAGCACTTATTGAACTCAACAGTAAAATTGATAGAATAAGTTTGAAATTTATTAATTTCATAGTCGCTAATTTATATCGAGATTCACAATTATGAAAGCAATTGTTTGTAAAGAATTTGGCCCGCCAAGCTCACTTGTTTACGAGGATGTTGAATTACCTGAACTTAAAAAGAGTCAAATATTAATAGATGTTCACTCTGCTGGAGTCAATTTTCCAGATACTTTAATCATTCAAGATAAGTATCAAGTTAAGCCTCCGCTTCCTTTTTCGCCAGGAGGTGAAATCTCAGGAGTCATTAGTGCGATAGGTGAAACCGTTTCTGATTGGAAGGTTGGTGATGAGGTCGTTGCTATGATAGGCTTTGGAGGTTTTAGGGAACAAGTCATAACTAGTCCAGGAAATATATTTCGCAAACCAAGTAGTATGGATTTTACTACCGCTTCTTGTTTTACATTAACCTATGGCACATCACACTATGCTCTAAAAAATCGTGGTCATCTTAAAGAGGGTGAAAATTTACTTGTCCTAGGTGCTGCAGGCGGTGTTGGTATATCAGCCGTTGAAATAGGAAAAGCAATGGGTGCCAGAGTTATAGCTGGTGCATCTTCTGATGAAAAACTAGAAGTATGCAAAGAGTATGGAGCTGACGAAGTTATTAATTATGGAAAGTATGATTTAACCAATCGAGATCATGTGAAAGAATTTAGAGCAGAAATTTCAAAAGCAACGGGCGGTAAAGGACCAGATGTAATCTATGACCCAGTTGGAGCAGATTTCACTGAGCCCGCTTTACGAAGTATTGCATGGAATGGACGCTTCTTAGTTATTGGTTGGGCAGCTGGCTATATTCCAAAAATACCGATGAACTTATACTTAATCAAAGGTTGTTCTGCTGTTGGGGTGTTTTGGGGTCAATTTACAGCTTTAGAACCACAAGAGCATCTTGCCAACATGAACCAACTAACTGGTTGGTACGAAGAGGGAAAATTGAAAGCTCCAGTGACTGAATTGCTGCCGCTTGAACAAGGTCAACAGGCTTTGGAGACAATTCTAGCCCGTAAGGCTACTGGAAAAATAGCGCTAACTACATCTTTTTATAAATCTCAGTAATTTACTTGGTTTTCTGGTTCATTTCTCTGGCCATATCTAAGTCCAGATTTGTCACCCCACCAGCATCGTGAGTTGACAAAGTAACTTCAACAGTACTGTAGACATTAAACCATTCAGGATGATGATCTTTTTTTTCTGCATGGATTGCCATCGATGTCATCCACCCAAAAGCTTCTTGAAAGTTATTAAATTTAAATGTTTTTGTTATAGCACTTCGCCCTTTGACCATCTTCCAACCAGACAATCTTTTTAATTTTTTAGTAAGTTCAGCTTTAGAGATTTTTTTCATTATGGTGCAGGGTTTGGAATTTCTTTGTGAATACTTCTTATCTCATTGATAATTTCTTTTGTAATATCAAGATCAACACTGTCTATACAGGTTTTTAATTGTTCCATTGTAGTGGCTCCAATAATTGTTGATGTGACAAATGGCTGAATGTTACAAAATTGAATAGCTAGTTGAGCAGGATCAATTTCGTATTTTTTTGCAAGATTTACATACATTTCAATTGCCTGTTGTGTCTTATCTCCTTTATATCTCATCATCAAAGGACCATCGCCAAATAGTGCGAGTCTCGAACCTTGAGGCATCTGCCCACCTAAATATTTTCCAGTTAATGTTCCTTGTGCTAAAGGCGAGTAAGCAAGCAAGCCCACTTGTTCGTGCATTGCAACTTCAGATAATCCAATTTCAAAACCTCTATTAACCAAATTGTAAGCATTCTGAATCGAAGCAACACGTGGAAGAGACTTTGTTTCAGCGAGCTCTAAATATTTCATAGTTCCCCACGGTGTTTCGTTAGATAAGCCAATCTGCCTGACTTTGCCCTGCTTAACTAATTCGCCAAGAGCCTCAAGAGTTTCCTCTAATGGAATTGAGTCAGATGTGTCCATATGTTTGTACTCAAGTCTTCCCGAAAATGCACCAAAAGGCCTATCAGGCCAATGAACTTGGTATAAATCAATGTAATCTGTTTGCAGTCTCTTGAGACTTTGCTCAACTGCATAGAAAACATGTTCTTTGGACAACCGAGGTATTTCCTCATTTTCTCTTAGCCATGACATTCCAGAACGACCAGCAACTTTAGTAGCAAGTACAATTTTGTCTCTGTTGCCTCTCGCTTTGAACCAAGTTCCAATATATTTTTCAGTTAAACCCTGAGTTTCAGCTTTTGTGGGAACAGCATAAATTTCAGCAGTATCGATAAAATTAACTTCGTGGTCTAAGGAGTAATCCAACTGATCGTGTGCGTCGGCCTCGGTATTCTGTTCTCCCCAAGTCATGGTTCCTAAACAAATTAAACTTACATCAATATCAGATCTTCCGAGTTTTCTGTATTCCATTAATTATCCTCATAAAAATTATCAGTTTTACCTATTATCCATTACATCCTGTATTGATTTTCCCATATCAATTATAGTTTTTTCAAACGGTATAGGTGTCCATGAAAATACATCTACTGTTTGTGAGTTATCCATAGTTATTTTCTGATTTAAAAATGTCTTCATGGTCTTCATTTCAGCACTAAATAAAGCAAGAAATTTTACCACAAAGTCCGGAAGAGTTTTGGTTGTAACCTTTGGAAAACCATTAGTACTTAATGTCTTAGCAATATCAAGTAAGGGAACTGACTCATTTGATGTGCAAGCAAAACGCTTTCCATTAGACTTGCTATTTTTAATTGCTTCAACTTGAAGTTTGGCTATGTCTCTAACATCGACATAATTCATATATATGTTTGGAACCGCTGGAATCTCTCTTGTAAGAAAACGCTTAATGGTATCAGTAGATGTTCCGCCAATATCATCACTTAATGAGGGCCCTAAAACAAAGGATGGATTAATAACGGTCATATCGAATATTTTTTCAGTTTGCGACTCCATAAAATCCCACGCTGCTTTTTCAGCTATCGTTTTACTTTTCACATAAGGTGTCACATTTTTTCCTTCAATATTAGTCCAATCATTATGATCAAAAACTTTATCTGGATCGTCGTGACCATATTGTATTGCTGCAACCGACGACGTGAGTATTAATTTTTTAATATTTGCCTTTTTTGCTGCTTTAAGTGCTCTAATAGTACCTTCTTTTGCGGGGATAATTACATCATTTTCATTTTTTGGCTCCTTAAAGGGAAATGGAGAGGCAACGTGTAAAACATAGCTACATCCAATCATTGCATCATTCCAGCCTTCATCTTCATTTAGATTAAGCTGACAAAATTCGAGATTATTTTTAGCATCTACCTCTTTAGCTATTGCCTGCCTTACTTCTGCTTCACGATTTTCAGAGCGTAAAGACGTTCTAACTGAGTATCCTTTTTTGAGTAATTCAGCTATGCAATGTTGGGCAATGTAACCTGATCCTCCCGTAACTAAAACTTTTTCCATATATTATTCTACTTTTTAAGTATTTTACCCATAGATAGCGCCATGTCACTTATTGTTTTTTCAACTGGTGTGGGTTTCCAGTTAAATATAGAAACTGTTGAGCCGATATCGGTTTTATAACTCCCCCTTTTGATATTTTTTAAAATACCTTTCATTTGTAAATTGAACAATGCAAAAACTCTAAATAAAAAGGTTGGCATAATTTTAGTTGAAACCTTTTCAAAGCCACTATCTTTTACAATTTTTGCAATTTTTGTAATATGATAATCATTTGTTGAAGTTGAGAGTATTCTTTTACCATCGCTGGCTTCTGATTTAAGGGCCTTCACATGCAACATTGCTGTGTCTCTTACGTCAGATATATGCATATATACATCTGGTAACGCAGGAATTTTTCCAAGTATCAGTCGAGCCATAAAACTAGCAGACGCACCCATGGTATCATTACTTAATAGTGGACCCATGACAAAACCTGGATGAATAGTTGTCATTTTTAGATCTTTGTTTTCTGGTAAATTTATAAATTCCCAAGCAGCTTTTTCAGCTAAAGTTTTACTTTTATTATATGCACCGACATCTTTATCTGTGTTGGTCCAATCATGACTGCTACAAATTTTTTGGTTATGTCCGTAAGCAATAGCAACAATTGACGATGTAAGAACAACTTTTTTTATACCAGCTTTCTTTGCAGCTCTAAGAGCTCGCATCGTTCCTTCTGTTGCTGGCTTTATGAGTTCATTTTCATTTTTTGGTTCTCCAACAATAAAAGGCGATGCTAAATGAATCATATAATCACAATCAGACGCACAACTGTCCCAACCTTCATCAGACATTAGATCAAGTTTACAAAATTCTAAATTGTTGTCTGTTATTTCCTTTTTTACTGCTTCTCGTACTTCATCTTCTCTATTCATACTTCTTAGAGAACCTTTAACAGCATATCCATTTTTCAATAATTCAGTAACGCAGTGTAGTGCTATGTAACCTGATGCTCCTGTGACTAAAACCTTCTCCACTTAAACTCCTAAGTATTTGTATTAGTTTGATAAAATCTTGATAAATAATTACTTGTATTGATTACCTTTATAATTATGTATTAAAATACATTAAACAATTTTTACAAGAGGTTTTTAAATATGGATTATCAAACTAGAGCTCAATCAACGCCAGCAATCGACGAGGGTCTAAGGCAATATATGATGAGTGTTTATAATTACATGGCATCTGGATTGGCCTTAACAGGTTTGGTTGCATATATGTTATTTCAAGCAACGGCAGTAATGGGTCCAACAGGAGAAATTGTTGGCCTTACAAATTTGGGTGTGACCCTTTATACTGGTCCAATGATGTGGGTTGTTGCGTTAGCACCTCTTGGAATTGTGATGTATATGAGTTTTGGAATAAGAGGTATGTCTGCTTCTAGAGCACAGACAATGTTTTGGATATTTGCATTTTTAATGGGTTTATCACTCTCTACAATTTTCCTAACTTACACTGGTGCAAGTATAGCTAGAGTATTCTTCATTACAGCAAGTACCTTTGGCGCAATGAGTATATATGGTTATACAACAAAAAGAGATTTAACTAATTTCGGATCATTTCTATTTATGGGGCTGATTGGAATTATAATTGCATCAATTGTAAATATCTTCATGCAATCACCTGCATTATATTATGGAATATCTATTCTTGGAGTTCTAATTTTTGTTGGTTTGACAGCTTACGATACTCAGAAGATAAAAAATATGTATATGGCATATGATAGCGGTGAAGTCGCTGCAAAGAAAGCTATTATGGGTGCATTAACACTTTATTTAGATTTTATAAATCTATTTATAATGTTGTTAAGACTTTTTGGCCAAAGAAGATAAATTCAGGCTATACGTTTTACAGAAACTTTAAGGTATCGAGTAATATCTGATAGACTCTCGCTTACCTTAATTTTTTTGTTATTAAAATCGATTAACGTAAACGTTATACGCTTTCCCTTGTTTTTATTTTTAATTATTCTTAAAAAAGCATTTTCGAAAGTACTTCGATAAATTGAAAATACCGCGGTATATTTACCGTGATCTATTGCATAGTCTTTCCAATGTCCTTGGCTGACTTTTTGTGCGTATACTGAAAGTATCAGATTAAGCTCGGTTTTATGGAAACTCGTAAATTTATTTCTTGATTGACTGGAGCTTTTGAAGGTTTGGCCATTGCTGATGTAATGTATTGTCATTGTTATCTTATGTTATCTTGAAAAATATGTAAAAAACACTGAAAACAGCGAAAATTTTCGGGATAACCTTACTTAAATTGCCTTGAATTTCGATGGATAATTCCAATATAGTTTTTGAGAGTAAATATTATGCCTAAATCAGAAAAATTAGAGTTCCAAACAGAAGTCAGCCAGTTGCTGAAATTAATGATCAATTCTGTTTACTCAGAAAAAGAAGTATTTGTAAGAGAGCTTGTCTCCAATGCCTCAGACGCATGTGATAAACTTAGATATTTGGCTAATACTAAAGAAAAGTTAATCAAAGATGATCCAAATTTTAAAATACAGATTGCGATTGATAAAAAAAGTAATTTGATATCAATTTCTGATAACGGAATTGGTATGAATAAAAAAGATCTCGTATCCAATCTAGGGACTATTGCTCGTTCTGGTACTGCCCATTTTTTGAAAGAATTATCTGAGTCGAAGACTAAAGATTTATCTCTTATTGGTCAATTTGGTGTTGGTTTCTATTCTGCTTTTATGGTTGCTTCACAAACAAAAGTTATTACACGAAAAGCTGGAGAAAATAAGATATGGGTATGGACTTCCGATGGGGAAAGCAGTTTTACAATTGAGGAGACTGAAGACACGAGTCTTATTGCTTCAAATAGAGGAACAACAATTGAACTAACTTTAACAAAGGACTCAAAAGAATATTTAGATAAAGATAGAATTCAAAATATAATTAGAAGGTATTCTGATCATATAAGTATTCCAATCTATATTAGTGATGGTACTGAAAAAGAAGATGAAACCTTGGAGTCTGTTAATTCTGCATCAGCAATTTGGACAAGACCTAAAAATAAAATTTCAGCGGAGCAATACAAAGAGTTTTATAATCATGCAGGACAAATGTTTGATGACCCTTGGATGATATCACACTACAAAGCTGAAGGTAAAATTGAGTACACAGTTTTGAATTTTATCCCTTCAACAAAGCCTTTTGATTTATATGACCCTGCTAGAGAAAATAGATTAAAACTTTATGTTAAACGAGTATTTATAACTGATAATTGTCCTGAACTTATTCCTCCCTATCTTCGCTTCCTTCGTGGTATAATTGACTCGGAAGACTTACCCTTAAATATTAGTCGTGAAATGCTTCAAAATAATCCTGTTGTTACTAAAATTAGATCATCTCTAGTCAAACGAACAATATCTGATCTAAAAAAGAAATTAGCTAAAGATAGAGAGTCATATGAAAAATTTTGGGAAAATTTTGGCCCAGTTCTTAAAGAGGGTATTTACGAGGATTTTGAAAGAAAAGACTCAATCTTAGAAATTTCATTATTTAAAAACTCCAAGTCTAGCAAACTGATAACATTGAACGAGTACATAGATTCAATGAGAAAAAAACAAAAGGATATTTATTTTATGACAGGAGATAATTATGAAAACATAATTAATAATCCAACCTTAGAGGGCTACAAGTCAAGAGATATTAATGTCTTGATATTAGATGATCCTGTAGATAGTTTTTGGACATCATCAACACCTGTGTATCTTGAAAAAAATTTCAAATCAGTGACTAGGGGTGCTGATGATCTTGAAAAAATTGATGGTGAAAAAAAAGACAGTAAGGAAAATAAGTCTGCAGAACCTCTCATAAATTTATTAAAAGAAAAATTAAAAGATAAAGTAAAAGATGTCAGAATTTCATCAAGACTTACTGACAGTGCGGTATGCTTAGTTAGTGATGAAGGAGCAATGGACTCTCAACTCGAAAAAATACTTCAACAGCATAATCAACTCAACCAGGGTTTATCATTAAAGGTCATGGAAATAAATCCAAATCACAAACTTATAAAAAAACTATCTAAAATGAGCAAAGATAAGAACAAGATTGGAGAAGTAGAAAATATTTCTATTTTGTTATATGAACAATCAAAAATTCTCGATGGTGAAAAACCATCGGATCCAATTGAGTTTTCAAAAAAATTGATAAATACAATTTATAGTGCAATTGAAAATTAGATCTGAAATTAGTACTATTTTAATTTTTATTTTGAAGTATAATTTACAGTCAAACAAAAGGAAAAAGTATGTTTAAAAATATTATTATCTCCCTATCTTTGCTGTTAATGTCACTTTCATTCAGTAATGCCACAGAACTTAACGAACAAGTTTTTTATAATGGCGAAATAAAAAATGCTTATAATCAAAATGATCTTCCTGTATTACCAGGTAATTGGAAAGTATATGATTTAGAAAAATCTGGTAGTGTTCCATCAGGAAATTTCTACGTATATGCAACTTTAGTTCCTGAAGATGTTGGTCCTACCGACAATGCTTTTAATTTTGATGGAATTAATTATGCGGTCTTGGGATCAAAATCTGAAGAGACTTCATATAGAAAATCATTCTATGCTTGTGATGCTGGATGGATTACTGATGCTGATGTAACAACCTCAAATATTGACTCCAGAGGCTCTGGAAATTTTGAAGAAACATGCTCAGTGATCGGTGATATTAATCCTTTTTATACTTTTTTTTATACAGATTGTGACGAAATCTGTGTCGAAGTAAATTTTACATTGCATAGACAAAACTACAGTATAAGTGATGGTGACTTTGCATCAGCATCTGATCAAATTTTTAAAGCAATTAGAAATACTGTGAATGGTCAGGGATCAAGTGACCTTAGTCAAATTCTGTCAAATTATAAATCCTAATTGGGTTTAAGAATTCACTAATTCTTTTAAAACATATTGTAGAATGCCTCCGCTGTTGAGGTATTCTACTTCTGTTGATGTGTTTACTAATAGCTTTATCTCAGTGGTTATATTTTTACCATTTTTATAAACTATCATTGCATTATAAAAAGATTGAGGTTTTAAATTACCTTTGATCCCACTTATTGTTATTTTTTCTGGGCCTTCTAATTTTAGAGATTTTCTATTCTCACCATCTTTGAATATAAAAGGGAGTACTCCCATTCCGATTAGGTTAGATCTATGTATCCTCTCATAAGATTCAGCAATTACCGCTTTAACACCAAGTAAATTAGTTCCTTTTGCTGCCCAGTCTCTTGATGAGCCCATTCCATAATCTTTTCCCGCAATGACAACTAATGGTGTTTTTGATTTATTGTACTTTATTGAGGCGTCATAAATTGACATTTGTTTTTTAGACGGATAATGAATGGTATATCCACCTTCAATGTTATCTAACATTTCATTTTTTATTCTAATATTTGCAAAAGTACCCCTCATCATTATCTCATGATTTCCTCTTCTGGCACCAAACGAGTTAAAATCAATTTTTTTAATTTTCTTTGATTTAAGATAATCACCGGCAGGACTATCTTCCTTAATGGCTCCAGCAGGGCTGATGTGGTCCGTTGTTACAGAATCACCAAATATTCCAAGAATATTCGCACCTTTAATGTCAGAGATACTATTTAATTCTGAATTTTTAAAAAATGGTGGATGTTGTACGTAGGTGGATTTTTTGTTCCATTTGTATGTTAAACCACTTGGAGATTTTACTGTATTCCATTTCTTGTCACCTTTAAAAACATTCTTGTAACGTTGCTTATATAAATTTGAGTTAATAATTTTATTCATTACCATTTTTATCTCTTTTGATTTTGGCCAAATATCTTTAAGGTAAACAGGTTGGTTGTTTTTTCTATAGCCTATTGGATCCTTTGTTAAGTTAATCTTAGTTGAACCAGCCAGGGCGTAGGCAACAACAAGAGGGGGTGATGCGAGGTAGTTAGCCTTCACGAAAGGATTAATTCTACCTTCGAAATTTCTATTACCTGATAAAACACCACTTACAATTAAGTCATTTTTTGTGATAGCGTCAGAAATATTCTCATCGAGTGGGCCAGAATTTCCAATACATGTTGTACAACCAAAGCCAACCAAATTAAAACCAAGTTTATCAAGATATTCTTGTAGACCCGATTTCATTAAGTAATCAGTCACCACTTTTGATCCCGGGGCTAAAGATGTTTTTACCCAAGGCTTGCTTTTAAGCCCCATCTTAATCGCTTTTTGCGCAAGAATTCCAGCCCCTATCATTACACTAGGATTAGAGGTATTGGTGCAACTTGTAATAGCAGCAATAGCGACATGCCCATTGTCAATTTGAAATTTTTCATCCTTAACATTTATGGGGTTGTCAATATGCTTTTGACCAAACTCTTTTTCAAAAGATTTTATAAATGTATCAGATACATTTGATAATAATATTTTATCTTGTGGTCGTTTTGGACCAGCTAAACTTGGCTCGATACTAGATAAATCTAATTGCATAGTTTCTGTATAAACTCTTTTGCTTTTTTTGTAGTCTTCCCATAAATCTTGAGCCTTCGCATATTTTTCGACAAGTTTAATTTCTTCGGAGGATCTACCGCTAACTTTTAGAAATTTAATTGTTTCTTCATCGATCGGAAAAAAACCACATGTCGCACCATATTCAGGAGCCATATTTGAAATTGTTGCCCTATCAGGAACTGATAACTCTTTAAGGCCAGCACCATAAAATTCTACAAACTTCCCTACAACCCCTTTTTGTCTTAGTTGTTCAGTGATTGTTAAAACCAGATCTGTGGCTGTAATACCTTCCTTTATTTTTCCTTTTATCTCAAATCCTATAACTTCCGGAACTACCATTGAAATTGGCTGGCCTAACATCGCAGCCTCAGCTTCTATTCCGCCTACTCCCCATCCGAGCACAGATAAACCATTTATCATAGTCGTATGGCTGTCTGTTCCAACCACAGTGTCTGGATAAGCTAAATTCAAATTTCTATTTTTAATTTTTTTCTTCTCAGACCAAACAGTCTTGGCAAGATATTCCAGATTTACCTGGTGGCAAATACCTGTACCAGGTGGTACAACACGAAAGTTATTAAAGGATTTTTGCCCCCATCTCAAGAATTCATATCTTTCAATGTTTCTTTTATATTCTAAATCTACATTCGCTTTGTAGGAAGTTGCTGAGCCGTACTTATCAACCATCACAGAGTGATCTATTACTAGATCAACTGGCGATAAAGGATTTACTTTTTTAGGGTCTCCTTTCTCACTCATAATTGCAGACCTCATAGATGCAAGGTCAACAACCGCTGGTACGCCTGTAAAATCTTGCATTAAGACCCTCGCAGGTCTAAAATTGATTTCTCTATTAATTTTTTTATTAGTTTTCCAGTTATCAAAATCTTTAATGTCATTCACACTGACAGTAGTGCCATCCTCGTTTCTTATGAGATTCTCCAAGAGTACTTTTATTGAAAATGGCAATGAAGAGATGTTTTTAAGACCATTTTTTTCAGCAGCTTTGAAGCTGAAATAGGTGTAGGTTTTTTTTCCTATTTTTAGTGTTTTTTTTGTCTTTAAGCTGTCGTACATAGAGGTTTACTGCTGCTATATTTAGACTAATTTAACAAGCTATCAACATAAAGTTTATAATGAACGAATTAAAAATTGAGGATTTGAGCTGTAAAAGAGGGGAAAGCAAAGTTCTCAATAATATTAATCTTACTATTAAGTCTGGTGAAACATTGGTTGTAAAAGGACGAAATGGTTCTGGCAAAACTACCCTCTTAAGAATTTTATCCAATTTTATAACATCCTATCATGGCAAGGTATCATTAAATGATCTGAGTATACTTGAGGACAATTTATATAATAATAAGTTCAACCTCATTGGTCAAAAGAACTCTCTTAAAGATAATCTTTCAATAAAAAAAAATTTAGAGCTATGGGATATTCTCTTTAATGAAACTATTGAT
>CACMAQ010000004.1:0-60408 GCA_902611715.1 uncultured Pelagibacteraceae bacterium
TGAGTTGGTGCAGGTCTTTACAAATATTATAGATAATTCGATTAAATATGGAAAACTAAACAGCTCAATAGATATATTGGCAGAAAAAATCAAAAAGCAAACTGATTATAGTGATAATAAAAAACTGTTTCCACAACTTGTATCAAAAATCAGCGTTAAAGATGAAAGCGAAGGCATTCATCCTAAACATCTAGCAAGATTAACTGAACGTTTTTACCGTGTAGATGCAGCAAGATCAAAAGAAATCGGTGGAACGGGTTTAGGGTTAACCATAGTTAAACATATTTTAAATAAGCACAGAGGACATTTAGATATAAAAAGTGAAATAAATCAAGGCAGTACATTTTCTGTAGAATTGCCTATTGCACCCATTTCATAAGGTGCAATAATAGTTTAACAAATCTTGGTTAAAATAAGATATGGCGACTCAATTTGTTTTGTTTGGTTATCATCATTTGGCAACAATTTTCACAATTGTGACTATTTCAATTTTATTTCCTTTCTTTGTTCGATTTATAAATAATAAAAATGTAACTAGATCAATTTTTTTGTTAATTGGTTTTATATTAATTTCTCATGAGATAATAAAGCCATTTTATCGAGTGATATTTTATGATCATTCTATTTACGAAGTATTGCCATTGCACATTTGCCATATAGCTGCAATATCAATAGGATTATATGTGTATACAAAGATTAAATTTTTTTTCGAAGTGGGTTATTTTTTTGGATTAAGTGGAAATTTCCTTGCAATCATTACACCAGATTTGGATTTCTCATTTCCTGATGCAGAGTATATTACTTATTATTTCGGTCATGGTTTATTACTGCTTGGTGTAATATATGCCTGTGTATGTACGAAGGTTCAATTAACCTGGTGGTCAGTTTTACGAGTTCTTTTGTTTGCCGTTTGTTTATTACCTATAATTTATGGACTAAATATTTATATTTCTCAATTCTTTAAAGGTGTAAATTATTGGTATTTAATGATAACGCCTGCCGCGAACACACTTTTAGATATATTTCCATCTCCTCCAATGCACATTCCTTATTTGGCTGTGTTAACAGTTATTATATTCACATTAATTTATCTTCCCTTTAAATATCTTAATAAAAACAGTTATTTAAACTATCAACAATAAACTGACATTCATAAAACTGTAATAAAACTGTTATAAACATGTAACCAAGTCAAAATAATTTATTTACGATTCTAAACCTTAATGGAGAAAATAATGAGATTAATCAAAATAATGATTATTGCAGTTTTCGCTTCATCAATTTTTACATTCAGTTCTCAAGCTAGAGATACTATAAAAATCGTTGGTTCGTCGACTGTATACCCTTATGCAACCGTAGTTGCTGAGAGATTTGGTAAGACTGGATTTAATACACCAGTGATTGAGAGTACTGGTACGGGCGGTGGAATGAAATTATTCTGTGCTGGAGTTGGTACCGATCACCCCGATATTACCAATGCGTCTCGTAAAATTAAAAGTAAAGAAAAGGCATTATGCGCTAAAAATGGCGTTACTGATATAATTGAAATTACAATTGGTAATGACGGCTTGACGCTTGCTCATAGCTTAGATGCTGCCGATGCAGACTTTACGCAAGAGCATTTATTTTTAGCAATTGCAGAAAAAGTACCCGCTAATGTTGCAAAAGATGGCGAGGGTAAAGTCATTGCTGGAAATTTAATTGATAACCCATATGAAAAATGGTCTGACATTGATGCTTCATTACCTGATCATAAAATTGAAATCCTAGTTGCACCGCCGACATCTGGTACAAGAGATGCTTGGAATTCACTTATTATGAAAAAAGGTTGCAAAGCAGCAGGCGCATACACACTTTGGGAAAATGCCGGTGAAAAGGCAAAGAAAAAATGTGCAGTAGTGCGAGAAGATGGAAGAGTTATTGAAGCTGGTGAAAACGATACTTTAATAGTTCAAAAATTATCAGAGGATCCAGAAAGATTTGGTTACTTTGGTTACAGCTATCTTTTAGCTAACGAAGATAAAATTAAATCTGCTTCGATCACTGGAATTCAGCCAACGCTTGCCGGTATCCAGGATTATTCTTACCCAATTGCACGACCATTACAGTTTTACGTGAAAAAAGCTCACGTAGGTGTTGTGCCAGGAATTGAAGAGTTTCTTGAAGCTTTCACAAGCCCTGATGCAATGGGCGAAGATGGATATCTAACTGATATCGGTTTAGTTGCATTATCTGATGGTGATGCATCTGATATAAGATCAAGAGTTGCTAACTTAGAAACACTCGATCTAGACTAAAAGACTTGATTAATCCACAACTGAGGCAAGTTATGCTTGTCTCAGTTGTTGAATAAGCATTATGGTGAAGCATGGGATTTATATTAATTTCTTTAATTATTCTAATTGGTATCACCAGCTATTTTCTAGGAAATTTAAGAGCAAAAAATCTTAGGACTTCAAATCAAAAAAATCTTAAATCACTTAGTCATTATTATGGGTACTACGTAGCTCTATGGGCTGTTGTGCCGGCGCTGTTGATACTGTTGATGATTACCTCGTTTAAATCATTTTTTATTGAGCAATATGTATTAAGTGATTTCATAGCACTTGGCAGTTATACAGAAACAGAACTAAGTTTATTATTTACCCAAATCGAAAACACTGCAATGGGCATAAAACTTTTTGATGAAAATACTATTCTTATAGATGGCGCCGTAAATAAATTAAATTATATTAATAAGACGAGTGAAAACTTAACTTATGTTACAGTTCTTGGGTTGTCAGGTTTACTGGTTCTTTACTCATTATTCAATATTAATAACAAACTTAATTCTAGAAAGATTGTCGAGAAATTTTTACTAGTCTTGTATTTTACATGCTCACTTGTCGCTATAATGACCACTGTTGGAATAATTTTTTCTTTATTATATGAAACGTTGCGTTTTTTTTCTCAAGTTCCAATAACCGATTTTTTATTTGGATTAAATTGGAGTCCTCAAAGAGTTTTTGTAAGAGAAGCTGGAGATCTTGATACAAGAGACTTGGCCAATGCATTTGGCGCTGTTCCATTATTTGCTGGAACATTTCTTATTGCATTAATTGCAATGTGTGTCTCAGTCCCAGTTGGTTTACTCACAGCCATTTATATGTCTGAATACGCTTCTCCAAAAGTCAGAGATTGGGCGAAGCCAATTATTGAAATTCTTGCTGGTATCCCAACGGTTGTATACGGATTTTTTGCAGCGTTAACTGTTGCACCTTTAGTGAGAGATATCGGTCAGGGTGCTGGACTAACTGTTTCTTCTGAAAGCGCTCTAGCTGCGGGATTTGTTATGGGAATAATGATAATACCATTTATTTCATCACTTTCTGATGATGTAATAAAATCTGTACCTCAAAGTTTAAGAGAAGGCTCTTATGCCATGGGAGCAACCAAAAGGGAAACAATTGTTAAAGTATTATTGCCAGCTGCGTTGCCAGGTATTGTAGGTTCTTTTTTATTAGCTGTCTCAAGAGCGATTGGGGAGACAATGATTGTTGTTATGGCTGCAGGATTAAACGCAAAATTAACAGCTAATCCGCTTGATGCGGCAACTACAATTACTACTCAGATTGTTGTTATTTTAATCGGTGATCAAGAATTTGATAGCCCAAAAACACAGTCAGCTTTTGCTTTGGGTTTAACCTTGTTCGTTGTTACATTGGCTCTAAATTTTATAGCTTTACAGGTCGTAAAAAAATATACGGAGAGATATGACTGATAGAATAGAACAAAGAATAAATAGTTTAAATAAAAGGCTAAATTCAGAGAAAAGATTTAGGATTTATTGTATTGGTGCAATGAGCTTTGCGCTTGCATGGGTGCTTATTTTATTTCTAAATATATTTTCATCTGGCTATTCAGCATTTTATAGAACTGTTATCCAGGTAGATGTACCTTTTTTAAATCTTATTGAAGACACGACACAATTTTCTGAAATGAGTTCAGAGGATATTAACAACCTGTCAATGTATTCTTTTTCCAAAAAGGCTATTTATGGACTTTTCCCAGATATTGAAGAGAAAAAAGATAAGAAAATGTTGATACGATTATTCAGTATTGAATTTGAGCAAGAAATAAGAGAATTTTTAAAATCGAATAAGTCAAATATAAATGAAACAGAAACAATATATTTAACTGCCTCCGACGATGTAGATCAGGTTAATAAAGGAAACTACCCAAGGGACTTAGATGAAGACAAAAGAAGAATTAAAGATATTCAACTTTTATTTTTTGATGACCTTGTAGATAGGGGACTTGTCAGCTATGAATTCAATCTACCATTTTTAATGAGGGGTGACAGCCGAGAACCTGAACTGGCAGGAGTAGGAGGTTCAATAGTAGGTTCTTTATTCACAATTTTGGTAGTTTTGATTTTGTCTTTTCCTATTGGAATTTTTGCAGCTATTTATCTTGAGGAATTTGCACCAAAAAATAGAGTTACCGATTTTATTGAAATTAATATTAATAATTTAGCAGCGGTACCTTCTATTGTATTTGGCTTATTGGGGCTTGGTATTATTTTAAATACATTTGGATTGCCAAGGTCAACACCACTGGTTGGAGGCATAGTCTTATCTTTAATGACCCTACCAACAATAATTATTGCAACTAGAGCCTCATTAAGGGCGGTGCCACCATCAATAAGAGAAGGAGCATTAGCAGTCGGAGCAACCAAAATGCAAGCAGTAATGCATCATGTAGTTCCTGTAGCAATGCCTGGTGCATTAACAGGTACAATTATAGGCCTTGCTCAAGCACTTGGAGAAACTGCGCCATTATTATTAATTGGTATGGTGGCATTTGTTGTAGATGTTCCACAAACACCGCTGGATGCTTCTGCCTCTTTGCCAGTTCAGGTTTATTTATGGTCAGAAAGCGCAGAAAGAGGTTATGTTGAAAAAACTTCAGCTACAATTATGATGTTACTTGGATTTTTAATTTTAATGAATTTAGCTGCAGTATTAATTAGAAGAAAATTTGAAACAAAATGGTAAAATAGAATATGAAAAGTATAAAAATAAAAGCGGACAACTTAAATGTTCATTATGGAGAGAAACAGGCACTCTTCGATGTTTCCATGTACATGGAAGAAAAACAAGTCACTGCTTTAATAGGTCCATCAGGTTGTGGTAAATCAACCTTTATTAGATGCTTAAATAGAATGAACGATGTTATTGATATATGCAAAGTACAAGGAAAAATAGAAATCGATGGCAACGATATTTATGCACCAGACATGCAAGTTGAACAACTAAGAGAACGGGTGGGCATGGTTTTTCAAAAGCCGAACCCCTTTCCAAAATCTATTTTTGAAAATGTAGCTTATGGTCCAAGAATACATGGAATAGCAGAACATAAATCTGATTTAGAAGAAATTGTTGTTACCAGTCTAAAAAAAGCGGCTCTCTTTGATGAGGTTAAAGATAGATTATACGATGCGGGAACAGGCCTCTCGGGTGGACAGCAACAAAGATTGTGTATTGCAAGAGCTATATCCGTAAATCCAGATATTATTCTAATGGATGAGCCTTGTTCAGCTTTGGACCCAATTGCTACGGCTAGAATTGAAGAATTAATGGGAGATCTTAAAACAGAATATACAATAATTATTGTTACACACTCGATGCAACAAGCCGCTAGAGTTTCATCAAGGACAGGTTTTTTTCATTTAGGTAAATTAGTTGAAGTTGATAAGACTGAAACAATCTTTTCAAATCCATCAGATCAGAGAACGCAAGATTATATAACAGGGAGGTTTGGTTAATGAGTGAACACATAGTTTCATCTTATGATGAGCAATTAGATTTAATAAATAGTACATTAATTAAAATGGGAGGATTGGTTGAAACACAGCTTCACAATTCTCTTGTTGCTTTGGGTGATAAAGATACTGCTTTTGCAGAAGAAATTTTAAGAGATGATAATAAAATAGATGCCTTAGAAAAGGAAATTGATGCTTTAACATACAAAATAATTGCAATGAGGCAACCGCTTGCTAATGATTTAAGAACCGTACTTTCGGCACTAAGCATTGCAAACGATCTCGAGAGAATGGGTGATCACGCTACCAATATTGCAAAGAGAGTTGCGAATGTAAAAATAAACATGCCCGACACACCAGTTTCAGAAATTGTCAATATGGGTGAGAACGTTCAAAGAATGATAAAAAATGTTTTAGATGCCTTCGTTCAAAAATCAGATACGCTAGCAATTAATGCTTGGGATTTAGACGGCGATATTGATGAATTGTATTTATCAATTTACAGGGATCTTCTTAAGACGATGGCAGAAGACCCAGATACAATTACAGGCTGTTCACACTTATTGTCGATTGCTAAAAACATAGAGAGAATAGGAGATTATGTTCAAAATATTGCTGAAGACATTCACTTCATTACAACTGGTCAAGCCTTAGAACGTAAGTCGGAAAAAAGAATTAAGTGGGAAAAGGTGTAATGAAACCTAAAATCCTAGTAATTGAGGATGAAGTCTCAATAGTTGAATTATTAAAATACAATCTCACAGCTAGTGGATTTGATGTAGACGTATGCTTTGATGGCGATAGCGCATTGGATAGTATATTTGGTGATATTAAATACGATCTCATAATCGTTGACTGGATGCTCCCAAATATTTCTGGGTTAGAATTGTGTAGACGAGTACGTAAAGATAAAACTACAAAGAACATTCCTTTAATTATGCTCACAGCTAAAGGAGAAGAAGAAGATAAATTAAGAGCATTTGAAACTGAAATTGATGACTACATAACAAAACCATTTTCAGTCAATGAGTTAGTAGCAAGAATTAAAGCAGTACTTAAACGCTTAAGACCTATTTTTTATAATGAAGTTCTTACGTATAAGGGAATTCAATTAGATGTTTCAACGCATCGTGTCACCAGGGATAAAACAGAAATAAGTCTTGGACCTACGGAATTTAATTTATTGCGTTTTTTAATGGAAAATCAAGGTAAAGTATTTTCAAGACAACAATTATTAGATTATGTATGGACTACAAGTCCATATGTCGAGCCTAGAACAGTTGATGTTCATATCAGAAGATTAAGAAAAGCATTAAACGAAGGATTTGAATACGACCCAATAAGAACAATTAGATCTGCTGGATATTCTCTTGGTATATGAGCATTAAAAATGTTTTATATTTATGTACGCAAAATTCAGCCAGAAGCATTATAGCTGAGGCAATTACCAATTATAAATATAGTGAAAGTCTGAAAGGCTATAGCGCTGGTAGCACACCTTCAGGAATAATAAATCCTAAAACACTCGATTTATTAGATGATATGAAAATACCGACTGAGAAACTCTATAGTAAAAGTTGGGACGTATTTGGTGAGCCCAACTCTCCCTCTATGGATTATGTCGTTACTGTGTGTGGAAATGCCGCTAAAGAAACATGTCCGATCTGGCCGGGTGCTCCAAAAACATTTCATTTCAATATTGAAGACCCCGTTAAACAGAACTTAAACGAAGTCGATCACAAAAAGTTTTTTAGATCTACATTTGATTATATTGATCAATTAATAAAAGAAAATTTGCTTAAATAAATGCCTAAAAAAATACTTTCTGAATATCTGGGTACACTCTTACTTGTTTTCTCGGTAGTAGGATCAGGGATAATGGCCGAAAATCTATCTCCTACAAATGAAGGTGTTGTATTGCTTGCTAATGCAATAGCAACAGGAGCAATGCTTTACGTGATAATATCAATATTTGGTCCTATATCTGGAGCTCATTTTAATCCAGTTGTTACACTTTATTTTAGATTTAAATCAGATATTAATAACGTAACGATGATATTATTTATCATTTTTCAACTAGTGGGTGGCACTTCTGGAGTCATTTTAGCAAATTATATTTTTGATGATTTATTTATTGAATTTTCAACTAAAGAAAGAACAGGAATTAATATTCATGTCTCTGAAGTGGTTGCAACAATAGGCTTATTAATTACAATTGTGCTCACACTAAAGGCAAAAAGAGATCCAGCAATAGCGGTGGCTTTATATATAACTGGGGCTTATTGGTTCACATCTTCAACGTCATTTGCCAATCCAGCTGTCACGATCAGTAGATCATTCACCAACACATTTACCGGTATAGATCCACAGCACGTGTTGATGTTTATTTTTATGCAATTAATTGGACTCTTAATTGCATATTTTATTCTTCGATTTTACGATTAATTATATCGCTTGTCCAGATACCCATACTTTTTTTACTATTGGTAAATTGTTATAAATACTGAAACTAACTAGGTCCGCCTTCATGCCGCACTGTATACTACCTCGGTCTAGAAGCTGTGTAGCTATTGCTGGGTTTCTTGAAATAGAGGCAATTGCTTTTGGCATATTACCGGACTCTAAACCCCATTTGACAGCTGAAGAAAGTAGGGATGACGGGATATAGTCAGAGCTAAAAATATCAAGGCAATTTTCGTCTATGAGTTCTTGAGCTGAAATATTTCCAGAATGTGACCCACCTCTCATTAAATTTGGCGAACCCATGATAATTTTCATGTCTTCTTTTTGCGACTCTTTTGCTGCTTCGATTGTGGTTGGAAATTCTGCTATTGAAACTCCTAGATTTTTTGAACTTAATACATCTTCTATAGTAGTGTCATCATGACTCGCAAGAACACATTGAAATCTCATTTGTGCTTCAGATATTTTCTTTATATGTATTTCACTATTTTTTGACTGCAGTGCTTTTAATTTAGAGAAGTGATTTTCCATTTCTTCATCAGATAGTTGATATTTACCCGCTAAATATTCCTTATATTTATCTGTATTTCTAAATTGTCTTTGTCCCGGTGTATGGTCCATAATGCTTATCATTTTAACGTTGCTTGATTCATCAAACTCATCAAGTTCACTTGCTAACGTTTCAGATGCGGTTTCTGCACGCAAGTGAATATAATGGTCAATTTTAAAAAGTTTATTTTTTTTTAAAGTTGAAATTTGGTCAGCTGTTGCTTTAGCATATTTTTTATATTCACCTTGAAGGTTCCCTTTTGGTATCGATCCAACTCTAAGTGCATCAAATACCGTGGTTATACCGACGGAAGACAATTCTCTATCATGAGCTAGCAATGCGTTTATAATTGGCCATTCTACTTTTGGCCTGGGTGTTAAATGTCTTTCGATATTATCTGTATGAAGTTCGATTAAACCAGGAATTAAGAAATCCTTGTTTAAATCGAAAGCAGAATTTCCTGTATAATTTCCTTTACTTAAATCCTTTATTATACCGTTTGCAATGTAAACATGGCCCATAAAAGATTCGTCCGGACAAACAATATGGGCATTTTTTATTACAAATTCATTCATATTTATTTAACAAGATATTACTAATTTATTAGATTATTGTTAAAGTATTATGACTAATTACAAAAGAGTGGCAATTTACTTTTTGCCTAAAAAAAACTCGAGTTTAGAAAACTTCGGAAAAAACCTTTTAGGTAGAGATATCAATAAAAAGAAAAAAATATCACTAACAAGACGTCAAAAATATTTTATTAGTAGAGGTTTTACATTCTTTGATGAACTTAAAGACTATTGTGAACAGCCTGCAAAGTATGGGTTTCACGCAACATTAAAGGCACCATTTAGACTTAAAAGAAATGTTAAAACAAAAAATTTTTATGATGTTATTAGCCATATAGCAGCACAACATAGTAGATTTAAGATACAAGGTTTAAAAATTGTTTATAGTAAAAAATTTACTTTCATAACTAGCAGAAAACCAAACAAATTATTAATAAACCTTGAGAATGATCTTGTTAAACATCTAGATACTTTTAGGGCAGAGCTAAATAAAACAGAAATAAAAAAAAGGATCCCTGATTCTTTAACTATTAAGCAAAACAAATATTTAAAAGAGTGGGGATATCCATTCGTCTTTGATCAGTTTAAATTTCATATGACGCTAATGAACCAAAATAACAATAAATTATCTAACAAACAAAAATTAGAACTAGAAAAATTAATTTACAAAATATCAAATAATGTAATTGAATTTAATGAAATTAGTTTACTTGGTGAAAATAAAAATGGCCATTTTGAGGAAATAAAAAGGTTTAAATTAAACTTTTAATTAATGCAGTTAAATTCATAATACCTTGATTAATACTGCTATTATTTTCTACAAATTTTGTACTTGTTGGTAAATTATAATTTTCTCTTTTTATTCGAGAGTTGATTTCGAATTCGTTCTCTCTTTTTCTATCAAAAATTCGTTGACTCAATAAATTGCTAGTAGCATTTATGTGTATAACGATAGAAGAGGATATATCATATAATATATTATTTATATATTCTCTAGATCCAGCAAATATTATGTTTTTTCCATCTTTAAGATCGTCAATTGCATCTTTGTGAATACCATAATTGCAATTATTTGCATTCCATGTTGTACAAAATAAATTTTCACTCTTCATTTGTGTAAATATTTTTTCATCAATAGGGTTATAGTCTTCATTAATATCTATTTTAGTTCTTGTAATGTATCTTTTGATCGCCTTTAGATTATCGATATTTTTACAGGCTCCATTTATAAGGGTATTTTTACCAGATCCTGATGGACCTAAGACGATAAAAGCCTTGCCGTTTCTTTTAATGCTTTGTTTCAATGTTTAGATCAATCTCTCTTACATTCAACTTTTTTCGAGAATATTCGTCATGAAAGATTCCAATAATTGATACGCCTCTATTAGATTTCGCTTTAATTAAATTGATAATTATATCACGATTTCTACTGTCAAGACTTGCAGTTGGCTCATCGAGTAACAAGTAAGGAAGGTCTTTTATAAAACCTCGTGCGATATTAATTCTCTGTTGCTCGCCCCCAGAAAAAGTTAGCGGAGATAAGTGCCACAAATTCTTCTCAATATTTAAGTCCTTTAAAAGTTTTATCGATTTTTTATAAGCATTATTTTTATTATCACCTGAATTTAATAATGGTTCCATTATTACATCTAAAGCAGAAATACGGGGTATCACTTTTAAAAATTGGCTCACATACCCAATTGAAGTTTTTCTAAGTTTAAGTATTTCCTGAGCCGATAGAGTGGCAATATTTTTATTATTTATAATTATAGCACCCTTATCAATTATATAACTTCCATAAATCATCTTTAAAATACTTGATTTACCTATGCCTGATGGTCCTTTAAGGGCTACAATTTCACCTGGATTAACCTCAAAATTTAAATTTTTAAAAACTGTTATCTTCGCGTTATTTTGGTTAAATAAAGTAAACGATTTATTAACTTTTTTTACCTCAATCATATTAAACGTGTAACACCGAACTTACTAATAGCTGTGTATATTCTTGCTGAGGATCTTCAAGTACCTGATCGCTTAAACCAGACTCGATTACAGTACCGTTTTTCATGACAATCATTTTATCTGCAAGTAATCTGATAACGGCTAAATCATGTGATACAATAATTACTGTAAGGTTCAACTCATTAACAAGTGATCTTATCAAATCAAGAACACGAGCTTGAACTGAAACATCTAGCCCACCAGTTGGTTCATCCATAAAAATAACATTTGGGCTTGTTATTAGATTTTTTGCTATTTGAAGTCTTTGAAGCATTCCACCTGAGAAAGTAATGGGTAGATCATCAATTCTACTTTTGTCTATTTCAACTTTATTAATCCATTTTGTTGCTAAGCTTCTTATATTTCCATAATGTCTATAGCCAACAGACATTAATTTTTCGCCTATATTACCACCTGCTGATACATTTAATCTTAATCCGTCACGTGGGTTTTGATGAACAAAAGCTAAATCTGTTCTAATAAATTTTCTTTTCTCTGACTCTGATATATTTAAAAAGTCGGTTTCTTTGTTGTTAATATTGAAAATTATTTTTCCTCTATCAGGCTCAAGATTGCCGGATAAGCAGTTAATTAAGGTTGTTTTACCGGAACCAGACTCACCGACAATGCCCAATACTTCACCTGGATATAGTGACATTGAAATATTTTTACATCCAACAATATTATCATAAGATTTGCTTAAATTTGTAACTTTTAAAAGAGGGATTATCATTTATTTTTTCTTTTATTACAAAAATCTGTATCTGAGCAAATAAAAGATTTATTTCCCGCATCATCAACAATAATTTCATCTAAATATGTATTCTTTGATCCACAAATATCACATGCGTGTTCAGCTTTAAATGGGTCAAATGGGTAGTCTTCAAAATCGAGACTTTTAACTTTTGTATATGGTGGAATAGCATAAATTCTTTGTTCTCTTCCAGCACCAAATAGCTGTATCGCTGGTGAGTTATTCATTTTAGGATTATCAAATTTTGGTATTGGGGATGGATCCATTATATAACGATCATTAGTTTTTACTGGATAAGCGTAAGCGGTTTCTATATGCCCATTTTTTGATATATCTTCATAGAGCTTTACGTGCATTGCGCCATATTCGGAAAGAGAGTGCATTTTTATTGTTTCAGATACTTTAGGTTCTAGAAAGGCCAAGGGTTCAGGGATGGGTACCTGATAAACAAATATTTGTTTCTTTTTTAATGGTGTTTCAGGAATTCTATGTCTAGTTTGTATCAGTGTTGCTTTTTCAGTAATTTCAGTAGTTTTAATATTTGAAGTTTTTTTGAAAAAATTTCTTATTGATACAGCGTTGGTAGTATCGTCAGCTCCCTGATCTATTATTTTTAAAGTGTCTCTTTTTGTTAAGCAGCTCGCAGTAACTTGGACTCCACCTGTTCCCCATCCATATGGCATAGGCATTTCTCTAGAGGCAAAAGGAACCTGATAACCTGGAATACATAAAGCTTTTATTATTGCACGTCTTATCATTTTTTTTGTATTCTCATCTAAATACGCAAAATTATATTCTTGATCAAAAGGTAGACCTTTGTCTACTTTGAAATCTTTAATCTTAATTACGTTATTTGTTTTTCTCATACTCTTTACGAATTCTTCTAACCAATTCCAGCTCTGATTGAAAATCAACATAATGGGGTAACTTTAAATGTTCCAAAAACCCAGTTGCCTGTATATTATCACAATGTGACAATACAAACTCTTCATCCTGAGCAGGAGCTCCGACAAACTCTTCACCAATTTCTTTCCACCTTAATGCCCTATCGACTAGGGCCATTGATACTGCCTTTCTTTCTAATTGACCAAATGTCAATCCATATCCTCGTGTAAATTGTGCGGGTGTTTTTTTGCTTCCTTGAAATTGATTTACACTTTCGCACTCAGTAACAATTATTTCTGCAATATCGATCTCAATGTCTAATTCTGGAATGTTGTACTTAACTTTTACATAACCAATTCTTAATTCACCTACAAAAGCATGATTTCTAGCGTAGCCTCTTTGAGTTGAATAAGCTAAAGCAAGAAGAAATCCTTCATCGGCTCTAGAAAGTGATTGTAACCTCTCACTTCTATTAGCTGGAAACTCAAGTGGATTTCTTGTGATGTCTTTTGGCTGATAATTATTATTTTTTTCTTTTTGAATAAGGCCTTCTTTATTTAAAAATCTCAGTACGTGAGGTATTTTTTCCTTTAATACTTTTCGTTTTTCTGCCTTAGGTATATTGCCTTCAGCCAGTAAACTAAAGTCTAAAAGTCTGTGTGTATAATCAAATGTAGGCCCCAATTTTTGTTTTCCGGGAATATCTTTATAAGTTGCTGAGATTCTTCTCATGCATACCATATCTTCTGTTTTAATAGGGGGGGATGTTCCAAATCTTGGTAGAGTTGTACGATAGGCCCTGATTAAGAAGATGGCTTCAATAAGGTCACCTCTTGATTGTTTTATGGCGAGAGCTGCTAGATCAGTATCATATAATGATCCTTCTGACATGACCCTTTCAACAGACAATGTCAACTGTTCTTTAATTTGATCAATTTCGAGGTTGGGAACATTAACATCACCTCTCCTTATTTCTGAAAGCCAATTATGAGCATTTTCAATTGCTTTTTCACCACCTTTAACAGCTACATACATAGAAACTATCCTTTCTTTTTAATTTTTATTGATCTTGGAATGCAAAAAAAATTGCTTTTATTGGTAAAATAGAAATCTATACCAAGGGGGAAGTAGTTATTTACATCACTTATTTTATTCGCATGAGGTAAGTAGATATCTTTGCTACCTTTGATACCGGGCCCCGAAATACTTACATTGTCTGATTTAAATGGTGTCTCAATTATTAATGTACATGATCTATCCGGAAACTCGTCTGATCCTCTAGAGAATTCTGTAAGGGGCAACATGTCATTGAAAGTACCAATTGCAAAATTTGCAAATTTTTTATCTACTATTTTAGAGTTTGTATGAAAGGCTACCCAATCTCTTAAGGATTTAGTGTCTAATGATTTTCCAATATAAATGGCGCTGGTGTGATCGCACATAGTGGACAAAATAGTAGCTGAAGATGTAGAAATTTGTTTAGGTTTATTTATCTCTAAAAACTTTTCAATTGATCCAGGATAAGAAGTTGCAAACAATATAGCTCTGAATGCATCGGCTTTTATAATAGACTCGTTTTCATTTGTATTAATCATTTCAAGTTTCACCTCGCACCAATGTAAAGAAATCGACAGCTGTTGACTCTGATTTTGACATTACATCTTTTTTTAAATTTTTATCGCTTACAACTAGAGGGCGTATTATATTTTTGATTAAAAAATCTCTTTTATTTGTTTGCAGTAAAGCATCGCATATAGCAACAATTTCAGCCTTATATTTATTTCTTCCTTGCACGTATCCGTGACCAATTTTTCCTTGTGAGGTTTTCAATTGACAACGGGTAATAGTAACTTCACCAAAATTGAAATTATTTCCTGTTACTCCAATTTTTCCTTGACACATTATACTGCCTATTTCCGGTTTTCTAAGCCATGTGAAATTTACCTCAATACCAAATTTTTCCCAAAGAGAAGTTAGGTGGGCATCATTGCATGTAGCCAATGTACTAAGCCAAAATTTTCTTTCCATATTAATCTATACAACTATACAAGTATACTATACTTATTATGACGATTCGTTTCAATTTATTTATTAAAAATATGTTACAATAGCTAAATGTTTGCCTGGGAAGAAATAAGGGACTCAATAAAAAAAGATATTATTGATCGTAAGCTTCGATTAGGGGAAAAAATCTATTCTGAAAACTATTATGCTAAGCTTTTTAAGGTGAATAGGCATACAGTTAGACGTGGAATCGAGGCCCTTAAAAAAGAAAATATCATTTATTCGAGAAGAGGTTTAGGATATTTTCTCAACTCTAAGAAAATAAATTATAAAATCGGAAAAACAGTAAGGGCATCACAGAATTTAAATCAAGAGACTACTGATATTGCTGTAGATATTATTTCTATAGATAAGAGAAAAGGGTACAGCAATGAAATAAGAGAATTTAATTTAAAAAAAAATGACTCAGTTTTCTATATTTATACAATCTCTAAAGCTAATGGTATTCCACTTATTTTAACAGAAAGATTAGTCCCAGAAAAAAGATTTAAAAATTTTGATTTATTTTTTCGTAAAACTGGCTCTATGACATTGTCCTTTAATAAATATGGATTAAAAAAAATATATAGAAAAAAAACAACAGTATCAGCAGAGAGTGCGAATAATGTACAATCCAAATATTTAAAAATAAATATCGGAGACCCGTTAATACATACAAAAGCAATAAATACAGATATTAATAACAAACCAATTGAGATAAGTGATAGTTATTTCGTTGGAAGTAAAATTCAATTAGAAGTAAGCAAATTATAATTATTTGTGCATTTGATTTGTAGGTTTCTCGAAAATTATTAGTGAGAAAGAAAACGCTGATAGGATTGCAGTTGTTACAATCGTAATCGTAAATAAGTTTAAATTATACGCAAAAAGAAGTGCACCTAATGCTGGACCTACGGCAAAGCTAATGCTCCTTGAAAGGGCCATCCACCCTTTAGCTTGGCCATAAATTTGTGACTCAAAATACATATTGGTGACATAACCATATGTTATTGTTAAAACACCGTGACCCATTCCGAAAAAAGCCATACTAATTGCGGCAACAAAAATATTATTTGTAAATTGAGCTGTAAAAATTGAAAAAATTACAAACAAAAAGGCTATTAAGCCTGTATATCTTGCGTCGTAATGCTTTCCAATTTTCATTTCCAAGTATCTTCCTACAAGTTGAAACGGGCCATATATACTCGCAAGTACAACCGCGATACTAATGTCATTAAATGTTTCTGTAAAAAAATTTACTAATGCAAGGGTAAATGCTACAAAAAAGAAATTTTGTAAAGAAGAGGATATTGTAATATAAAAAAATGATTTCTTTTGTGTCTTCTTTAGCTCATTCCAATTAAATAATAACTTGCTTTCATTTAAGTATTCTATATTTGATTTGTATTTCATTTCCTTTGAGGACACAAGTACATAGCCAATTAATAAAATAATTGAAGTAAATAAACACGTATAGAATAAACCTACATTGTATATAAGTGGATAAATTGAAAGCCAGGTAATAGTGCTTGCTACCGCTCCATAAAAAGTAATTATTGAAATATTTTTTCTAGAATTGATTTCATCCATTTGGACTGCCGCATTAAACGCTACCTCATAGGTTGACATACCAAGCCCCAAGGTAATTAGAAACATAGAAATAAACACCCACAATACATTTTTGAAAATAAATAAATCAATCTCTGTTATTCCAATAAAAATTGAGCCTATCATACCTAATAACAGGCCGTATTTAATTACGATTAGGCTTCCATGATGGTCTGACCATTTTCCAATCCGAGGCGCTAATAGGGCTTGAAATAACAGTGCTAAACTAAACATTGTGAGAATTAATTCCTCACTTAAATTGGTGTGCAGTGAGATATACTCTTTTAATGGGGCAATAGTATAGAATAAAAATCCGTAACCAATGATTGTTACAATTCCAATAGTATGAACAGGAAATAAACTATTATTTTCTTTCAACTTGATGCCTGTTTAGTATTTGTTTTTATAAGTCATTGAATAAATTTGTTATTTTTACAATAGTTAAAAAATAGATTGTTTACCAATTTTTAAATATTACAAAAATGTTAAGAAATATTACAATAATATTACATGAAACGATTCGTACTTTTAATGTTCATTTTTAAAATTCTGCTGAGCACAAACATCTATGCTGACGACTTTAAGAGTTGTATAGCTTACTTTCAAAACACTTCATCTCTAGAAATAGGGTACGATGAGACAATAATTAATTGTGAAATATATTTTAATACTCATCCTAGCAGTAACTTCAATGAGTATAGTCTTTGTATGTTGCAGAATATTAAATCAGCTAAAAATATTGATGATTATTTTTATGAGTCAGACCAATGTGTGATTAATCACTGTTCTTCTAATATAGAAACTTTTTTTAATGGTAGTGATCCTGGCTTTTGTACGTTATTAGAAGAGGTGTAGTTAAAAAATCTGCCACCATGACTTTTCTTTTTCATTTTCTGTCTCTTCTTGCAGTTCGTCTGACTCATTAACAATTCCAATTCTCATATCTTGTCCGGCAACATTGCCTTCTCTCGCTATAGTTTGAGCCTCTTTCAATTTCATTTTTGCAAGGACGTTTTGATTTTTATTACACAATTCCATTCCTTCAAGCATTAAATTATGTGCTTTCGTTGCTGAATCTGGGTCAGCTCGCTGTATATCGTTTTTAATTGATCCACGGAGCGTTAATATACTTAAATCTTCACAGTTTCCTATATTGCTCTCGTATGTACTTTCAGTATTGGTAGAATAGTCACTTCCAGCTTGCCCAATTGTATTGTCTTCATGACTGTCTGCAAGAGCAAGAGATGATAACATGTACGACGTTATTAAAAAGAATTGAATAAATTTGGTCATAATTAATTGTACAAATAGATTGTTAAAAAAATATTAAGATCTCAAAAAAAAATTATTTTTTTGCCATTTTTGCCAATTGTAATTCTGCTCCTAGCGTTTCATCACCAATCAAAGCTCTTCTTACTTTTGCGGACATTGTATCCATGAAAATAACAACTCCTAAAATCAATAATGACATATACATAACATTTTCCCAACTGGTACCCGTATTTATTGCTCCAAGTAATTGTAAACCTATGCCGCCTGCGCCCATGGCACCTATAATAACAGCTCCTCTCGTGTTTGATTCTAAGTAGTAAAGAGTTTGGGAAATAAAAATAGGAAGTATTTGAGGTATAATTCCAAATCTGTGTTGAAGAGTTTTATTCGCTCCCGTAGACTCTACACCTTCTTGTTGCTTTTCTTCAGTGTTTTCTATTGCTTCAGACATTAATTTTCCAAGAGTTCCTGTATCTGTAATTGCAATAGCAAATATTCCAGTAAATGGTCCTGGTCCGAAGGCTCTTAAAAAAATTAAGCTCCAAATCAAAAAATCGATGCCTCTTAATGTATCAAATAACCGTCTTAATATCGTTCGAACAAATTTAAAAGGCGTTACATTGTAAGCTGCAAAAAATGCCAGAGGAAAACCCAGAAGAGCTGCTAGTAGGGTGCCCAATAGAGCCATAAAAATTGTCTCTAATAAAGCCCACAATATTTGTCCATGATGCCACATATCATTATTTAGAAATTCTTGAATTAGAAGCGAAAAATTTGAAATATTGGGGTCAACTCTATCGCCTGAGAATGAAAGTGAAATAGCATTCCAAATTCCATATGGTTCTAAAGGACTGTCAAAGTCAAACCAGAAATAGTTCCAACCAAGATTGTACCTATGTACTTCAACTTTTTTTGAATAAACTTGAACTCTTTCGTAAAGAGATGGTCTAACCTCTATTTTATTTTCCGTTACCCTTATCCATTTTGGGAGATTATCTACATTTTCAACGTAAGGCTTACCTTGTGCATCAAGACGAAAAACAAGTGTTTCTTTGGTGTCTGGCCAGTTTTCTATTGTAACTTTATCATCGTATAGATTTGCAAACCCTCCATTTTTAAAACTTATTTTTGTTTCACCCTCTGGACCTATGGAAGTCCATTCAGGATACCTTTCTGGAAGACCGTCACTTTTTTGATAGGGGCCAACATACTGAGACCACCTGCTTCCTTCAAAGGATATAATTATATCATCTGGTTCACTCCATTTCATTGTGACATGGTCTTTATGTGCATATGTGTCGAGGGCAAACAAAGAAGCTCTTTCAGGACTCCATTTTTTATGAATCTGCAATATGTCGAGGCTTAAAATTGCTATGATTAAATACACTATAATCCCGAGCACTAAAAAAGTTGACCACATTTTAGATGAAAATTTAGTAACTACTATATCTGAATAATTTTTAATAATTTCAGACCTGTTCATGATTTCAATCCTATTAATGATTTTCGCCAATAACTTGATAAGTAATCCAATGCAATGATCGTAGACACAAGTAAAAACATTATTGCAATAGTGTCAGCTTCATATTTCCACTGTATATTAGTGTAAAGTTGCTCACCGATACCTCCAGCGCCAACAAATCCCAAAATAGTTGAAGCCCTTATATTAATCTCAAATCTTAAAATTGTGTAAGTTAGAAATAGAGGGAGTGCCTGAGTTACCACACCAAATCTTATTCTGGTAAACCATGAAGCTCCACAGGACTCAAGACCTTCAATTGGATTTTTGTCGACATTCTCAATAGCTTCTGAAAACAATTTGCCAAGAGCTCCTGCGGTATGAATTATGATGGCAATTACAGCAGGCAGTGCTGACTTTCCCAGTAGATACAACAAAACAAGCGCAATAACTAATTCTGGAAACGATCTGCATATATCCATGATGCGTCGAAATATTAATACAGTAGTTTTACTTTTGATTAGATTACGACTTGAAAAAATACTTAAAAAAAAGGCTAGCAACGTACCCATTGCTGTTGAAAATAGAGCCATATTAATAGTGCTTATTAAATCTGGAAGGTATTCAAGTAACAATAAATTCCATCTATAGCCGTATTCCCATGACCCAACAAATAGATCAACTGGGTAATCGAAAAATTTAGGTAATCCAACCCAGATGCTAGTCGCATTTCCTGTTTCTGCTACAATTAAACCCGAATAAATAACTGCTATCAATGCCGCAATTGAGAGAAAAGAATAAATTGATCTTGTTCTTGTAAGAGATTTTAAATTATTTTCAATTTTAATTAAATTTTCTGGCAATGATGATTGCACTGTTTCCTCCAAATAGACAACTAACTAAGAGGATGGGGCATGCCATCCTCTTAAGTTAGCAAACAACTACCGAAATTTATTCGGCTTTTTTAGCTTCAATTTTAGCTTTACGAGCAGCTACAATAGTTTCATAGAAACTATGGTCGACTGGCACCCAAGCTTTAACAACTCCATTTGCAACATTCTCGCTGCATTGTGGGTCATTTTCATGGATCCACTGCTTCATGCCTACCATGACCTGATGCGCTCTCACAGGCATATTAGTTGGCATTACAATCGGTCCATTTGGTATCAAAGCAGATGACCAAATCTGTTTGATGTCATCCATATTTAATAGTCCTTTATCAACCATTTTTCTCAGATTTCCAGAAGAGTAACCTTCGCTCCATTCACCAACTCCAGATACCCATGTCACACCTGCATCGATATCACCATTAAGAACTGCCAAAACGTTATTTTCATGACCACCTGAAAATTGTGTAGAGCCAAAGTATGAGTCTGGATCCATTCCTGCAGCTTTTAATTCGATTGATGGTATTAGATAACCAGATGTTGAATTAGGATCAGCCCATCCAAAAGATTTACCTTTTAAATCATCAAGTGAATTGATACCCGAGTCTGATCTTGTAACCATGACTGAATAATAGCCCATATCTCCTGTTGGCTGCATTCTGGTTAAAATTGGTACAGTAGCGGTAGGATCTTCTAGATATATACCCGCATATCCTGATGAGCCGAACCAAGCATAATCTAAGCTGCCACCAAGCATTGACTCCATTGTTCCTGCATAATCTTTAAAAGTATAAATTTTAGCTGGTACTCCATATGCAACTTCCGCATATTCCTTTAGACATGCATTATTCTTAATAATGTCTTGAGCTGATTCATCGCCTAAAAATCCAAGTCTCATTTCAGGTTGATATTTACTCAAGTCCATTGTTGGCCCTTTATAGCCAGATACATCCCATGCGTATGCATTTGCAGACACGAAAAGGAATGAACAAGCAATAATAGACCTTACTAAATTTTTAATCATTTTTAGTATATCTCCTTGTTAGTTGTTAAGTTTTTTTTTGAAAAGGCTAACATTATCCTGCCTCTGCAAACTGTTCGTCACCAAGTGAAGTTGAAGTAACTGTTGGTTCAAATGCTTCTTCAGCTTCAGCGCCATAAATTTCTCTAGCAACATCATCTTTTAAACTTGAAGGTACATCATCAAAAACAATTTCCCCAAGTCTCATGCCAATGATTCTGTCACAATAATTTTTAGCGGTATCAAGAGTATGAAGATTTGCAAGAACAGTAATCTGCTTTTCTCTATGAATATTTCTAAGTGATTCCATTACAAGTCGGGCATTAAGAGGGTCTAGCGATGCAATAGGCTCGTCGGCTAAAATCATTTTTGGTTGCTGCATCATAGCTCTACAAATTGCAACCCTTTGTTGCTGTCCACCAGATAAAGTCTCTGCTCTTTGCAGCGCGGTTTCAGCCATTCCCAATTTATCCAGAGCCATCAATGCATCAACGCGTTCATCTTTAGTGAAAAGTTTTAAGCTTGATCGTAAAGTACCTTGAATATTTGATCTTCCAAGAATTACATTTGTTAAAACATCTAAACGGGGCACAAGATTGAATTGCTGAAATATCATGGCACAATCTTTTTGCCATGCTCGTTTGTCTTTCTTTGTTAATGAAAGTATATTTCTGCCTTCAATAAAAATAGATCCACTAGTTGCGTCGGTTAGACGATTCATTATTCTCAGTAATGTTGACTTTCCAGCACCAGATCTGCCAATGATACCAATCATTTCAGGTTTATTAATTTCAAATGTGACATCGTTTACTGCACGGTTGTCACCAAAATACTTATTTAATTTCTCTACTTTGATCATTAGTATGAATAAAAAGTAATACAAAAAAATTAAATCAAAGTTGCATTTTTATTACAGATATTTTGCAATTTATTACACTAATGTTACAGCTCAAATTATTGACATTAAAGAAAATATAATTAATCATTTAATTCATGCAATTAGATAAAATCCAATCTCTAGAAAATAAATTAAATTCAGCTTCAATTATTGAGCGTACCAATGTTTTATGTGAAATTATTGATCAAAGAGGTTCGTGCAGTTTTTATGACGAAGAGATTACTCAATTACAACATGCTCTTCAGTGCGCAACCTTAGCTAAAGAAAATAATGAAAGTGATAAATTTATTACTGCTTCAATATTTCACGATTTAGGGCATATGTTGACTGGCGAAGATGTAAATAGCCATGATTTTTTAAACAATGACAAGTATCATGAAAACGTTGCTGCGTCTTTTTTATCCAAGTATTTCCCTGAAGAAGTTACTTACCCAATTAAAATGCACGTTATTGCAAAGAGATATCTATGTTCCGTTCAATCAGATTATTATGACGGTCTTTCAGATGGCTCCAAAAGAAGTTTTAAACTTCAAGGCGGATATTTAAACAAAGATGCTATTCGAAAACTGGAAAGTCATAAATATTTTGAAGATGCAGTAAGACTTCGAAAGTATGATGACAATGCAAAAATTAGGGGAAAGAAAACTGAAGCTATTTCATTCTTTCATCCTTTTATTAAAAAGTCCTATATTTGAACTTTACTAAAATAAAGCTTTCGAAAATTGTTAAAGCAAAAAAAAATCTTGGTAATTTGGTTATATCCAGTTGTCCAGGTATCAGTAATTCTAGATTTGATAAATTTACTTATAAAAAAGATTTAACCATTATCATCGACTTAAATATATTACTCGTTGTTTCATTGATAGAACTTAATGAAATTAGAAATTTTGAAATTAATCAGTTCCATAAAGATCTAGAGGAGAAGAATGTTAGGGCCTACAGCATGCCCATAAAAAACTATGGTATTCCAGCTCAGATTAAAAAAAATGAATATAGTCAAATTATCAGAGATTGTGTTACTCAGTTAGAACTCAATAAAAATGTTTACCTGCATTGTTATGCTGGATTAGGTAGATCTGGAATGTTTGCTTCACTTATTTTAAAGGCACTAGGACTAGATTCAAACCAATGCATAAATCATGTAAGGAATTGCCGGCCAGGTACAATTGAAACAGAGGAACAAGAAAAATTTGTAATCAACTTTTAAGGCCCTTCACCACGTGAAAGCCTTTTGTTAATATCATAAATAACGGCCTCGATATCTGCAATAGTTTCTATTACGTAATGCGCACCTGCTTTATAAAGCAGATCTTTTGCATATCCTTGTTTCATATCAATTTCTTCTTTACTCAGTTCATCAGCTTCTTCTAAGGAATTTATATTCATATAATTCGAATATCGCGTTACACCAACACCCCAACAACCAGCATTAATTGCTTCTCCAATTCCTGAAACAGTATCATCAACTTTTATAACTGATTGAATGGATTCTATATTCATTATATCTAAATTTTTATATAACATGTGGGGAAGGGGCCGAACGCCATTTTTAACATCATCACCTGCAACTGACGCATCAGGGACATATCCCTGTTTTGCTGATTCTTCCTCTAAAATATTAACCATTGACCGCACAAAACCAGTTGTGCAACCAACTTTTATACCGCTATTTTGAACCCGTTTAATTACTTCTGCTGTTCCGGGTAATAATTTTGAGTATTGTTTTAAGCATTTAAGCTGCAGTGGAACAAAATCTGCGTACATATTTTCAACATCAGACATTTGTGGGTCTTTACCATGTACTATGTTCCAGCGCTTTCTTATTTCAGCGTTCTCTGTGAGTGCTTTTATATGTAAATCTTTTCGTAAACCCATGGGTTCTCTTGCCTCTTCCATGGAGATTACAACCTTTTGTTTCTTAAAAACCTCAACAAACACTATAGTTGGAGCAATCACGTATGCGTCAGCAGTAGTTCCACTCCAGTCTAATACCAAACCTTTTATCTCTCCTTTATATCTATTTTCTGACAAATATTTCAAAACTATTTAACCTTTTCTTGCTTTATTTAGACACTATTATGGCGTTAGCCATTCCTTGTTTAAACTGCCATTTGTGGATGTAAACAATGCTCGGCGATGACCTTGACGATGCAAATAAAGCCACTCAATCGAGTGAATTTGAATTTCCACTAAAGTAAAGTTGTTGTAACCGTTTTGTAAAAGATCATCGTCCGGCAGTTCGTTTTCATGCTCTGGTAAGTACCCTGAAGTTGGTTCTTCTGAGGGGGTTCCAGGTGCCTTTTCAACAACATAACATTTCTTGCTAAATGACCTTGAGTTATCCCAGGCCATTTTTGCTTTATCGTTTTTATGATTAATTTCAGCTTTTCCCGACACTTTAATTTGTATCTTTTTGCCATGATCGTAAAACAGCATGGTTACAGAGTTATTTTTTTTTATTTCATCAATTTTACTGGATCGGATATCCGTATGAAAGCTTATGGTATTTTTTTTCTTATCAATATGCCTGAGGACAACTGTTCTAACAGATGGAAATGAGTCATTGAATGTTGAAATATACCCTTGATGTAATTCAGATTTTGATTTTGATTTACCAATTATGAGTTGATCCCAAATATTTTCATAAGTCTTATCAAGATCATTATAGAAATCAGGTTTATCGTGTGTATGATCTTTTACCATTCTAGCTTTTTTCCTTCATAATTTAAAAATGAGCCAGAGTTATCAAGATTTAGTTCATTTATAACATTGATCATTCGGGTAATGCTCTCAGGTATCTCTAATTTCGCACTTGTGCCACCCATATCGGTTTTTACCCATCCTGGGTGCAAAATAAGGACAGATATACCATCTTCTTTCCAATCTATTGATAAGCTTCTTGCTGCAGAATTGAGAGCTGATTTTGACGAGCGATAAAAATAAAATCTACCAGAGTAATTGTCATCAATACTTCCCATTTGACTGGATATAAAAACGACTTTCTTATCAGATCCCATTTTTAAGTTATTTTTTAATTTTCGTGCAAGAATTATGGGTATCACAGCATTAATTCTCATTTCATTCATCCAGGCATCTGTATCAAGATCTTCTTTTAATTGCTCATCACTAAAAATACCTGCGTTGTGAATGAGTATATCAATTTTTTGAGACCCGATAGTTGTTACAAAATTATTCACGCTTGCATCAGAAGTTAAGTCAAGTTCAGCGATATCGATATTGTTAATTTCATTCAATTCTTTTGAGTTTTCTTTATTTCGAGTGGTTGCAATGATATTATGGTTTGTATTGCTGTATTGCTTTACAAACTCAAGCCCAAGACCTCGATTGGCTCCTATGATTAATATATTGCTCATTTTATATATAAACTTATAGTACGTTCATGAGCATTTTAGCAAATCCTCTTCGACTAATCTTCTTTTTTTATTTATTTTATCTTTATTACTCATATGTGCGACCTGTGCCTGTTGACTCTACAGTAAGAGAAGTAGCAAATTTAATTACTGATTATGGAATACACTTTATCTCATTTTTCATACTTGGCGCCTTGGCACAATTGGCTAACAATAAAAACAATGACTTTGTATTTGGTATCAGCTTAGCCCTGATCACAAGTGTTTTTATTGAGTTTATACATTTTTTTATACCGTTTCGTGATTTTGTAATAATGGAAGGTTTTGCAAGTATAGTTGGTTGTGTATCAGCTATTTATCTAATAAGTTATTTAAGAAAAAAAAATGAGTAAACTTTTAATTAGAAATATATGTCAACCACCGGATAGCAATCCCTACGGCACGGCACATGGAGCCTGGATCGTGAAGCAAATGGCCCATGGAGGTATTTATATGACTCAGCTTGTTTCAAAAGGAAATGCCGTATTAGTTGAGTCTAAAGTTAAATATAAAAATCCAATGCATGTTGGTAAATTCATCAATGTTTACGGATCAATTGTATCTGTAAAGCAGTCCAAAATGATATTCAAAATTACCGCAATGCGTTCTGAAATGAACCAAAAGGAAGTTGAAGTGGCGGTAGGGGAGTTTTCCTACGTTGCTATCAATGACAAAAATAAAACAAGAAAATTTAAACCAAATTTAAAGATTTAAAAAAAAGCCCCCAAATTAATGGGGGCTTAATGTAGTTAAAACGGAGCTCCACTCAAAAAGTGGAGGTTTCCACATCTACAATCACATGGAATTTCACTACTCGAGCAAAGCTCCTCTATACTACCTATAGACATAGACCACCTCCTTTCATTAAATATGGTTAAAACTGTATTAGTATATATAATTTACTGGATTCTTATTTCAATCAAGGAGTTTATTATGCAACCCGAATTAATTTTTGAGCCAGTCATCAATATGTTATGGCTTTCTCTGGCTGTTTTTGCCTTTGGGACAGTACTTAGACTAAAGGCCATTGTCATCGATAAGAAGAATACAGAAGATGATTTTAAAATACCCACATTTGAAAATGGCAGTGAATTAATTCAAAATAGTCAGCGAAATTTGACGAATTTGTTCGAATTTCCAATCTTCTTTTACGCAGTTTGCATTATGATTTATGCAACGGGAACAGTAGATGAGTATTTTGTGCAACTAGCAACTTGGTTCTTTTGGTTAAGGGTACTTCACTCAATCGTTCACATATTTTACAATAAAATTATACCTGGTGTTGCCTTACCAGTTAGAACGCTATTTTGGTTACCGTCTACGATTATCCTTGCGTGGATGGCTTATCGAGCCTGCTCTTTAATGATCTGATGTTAACTAATATTTTAGTCCCAGCGCTTGGGCTTATTTTATTAACTTTTGTTATTGGATTAATTCATACAATCGCATCAGTTAATCTAATGGGTAAAGGCAAGGACTGGGAGGAAAGTGGAATTCCTATTGAGCCATATAAAGATGCACCACTATATTTAAAAATTATAAAAAATAATATTTCAAATATATTTGAGTTTTCAGTTATTTTTTATTTTCTAATAGGCGTTATCGTTTTTATTGAAATCGAAAGTACTTTTTTGCTAATTTGCGCATGGCTATATTTATTATTTAGAGTGATCCATTCCACTATACACATCTGTTTCAATAACACTGCGGCAAGAGGCGCCATATGGATTTTTTCACAAACTGCTTTGTTGTTATTGTTTTTTGGAACAGCGTATTATGTTTTAAGTAGCTGATACCCCGGCATCAGACAATCTTTTCTTAAGTTTGCCTGTAAGCATTAAATAAGCCATATGATGATCACCAATGAGAGACCATAAAGGATATTTAAACGTAGCGGGTTTATTTTTTTCTATAAAGAAATGTCCAATCCATGCAGGACCATAACCTGCAAGTAAAATTAAAGGCAGGAATAAGTAATTTTGAGTTAGCAGCAGGGACCATAATAGAACTTGATAGCCAATCGTTCCAAAATAATGCAGCAACCTTGTGCTTTTTTTGCTGTGTTCCCTTAAATAGAATGGAAAAAAATCTTTGTAATTTGTATATCTAGCTGGATTTTCCATAGAATAAACATTATATTTCGATCATGAATCTAGACAACAAAATAATGTACATAATGGTTGCTGCTTTTGTGGTCTTTATACTGATATCAAGCTTCAGCGCATAATTTCATGACAAATTTTGGCTATATTCCTGTATATGCGCTTAGATTCATGGTTGCATATTTTATTGTAACGAATGCCGCGGCAATGATTTTATTTCCAGGTGGAACTTTATTTAATCCAGATTTAAATTCTTACTCTTTTACTGGAAATTTTTTCAGTGACCTGGGAATCACATTTACTCGCGACGGCACCCAGAACTTTCTCTCAAGTTTTTTATTTAACAGTTCTTTATTGATAATGGGATTATGCGCTGTCTCTCACTTATTTGTACCAAATTTATTTAGAGAGAATAAGAAAACTTATGTGATTTCAGTCATTGCCTCGATTTTATTAGTTATCTCCGGCATATCTTTTATTGGCGTTGGTTTAACACCAGCTGATATTTATTTTGAAGAGCATGTTTGGTTTGTTATTTTAGCTTTTAACGCTCAAACTGTTGGTATTTTTTTTATGACAATCGCATTTTTACTAAGCAAAATAAGTAATAGATATACTATTGTTGCTTTTATCTATTTTATAAATGTTGCTCTTTATACAATATTTGAAACAAGTGAACCTCCACCTGACTTCAATCCATTTGAATTGGAAAATGTTGGAGAGTTCATAGATTATAACCGTTTCACAATATCAGTTATTTGGCAAAAAATAATTACAGTTATTTCTATGATAAGTATTCTGATCTTTACATTTGGATACAAGAAACTTTTAAATGACTAGGTTCTGGTGTGTGCATATCCTACGAATTGCATCTGCATATTATATTTTTGCGGTAATCATTGCTATGCTTCTCTATCCTGGCGGTAATCATATAGAGCTAGATCAAGTAGGTTATTCATTACATAAGAATTTTCTAAGTGAGCTAGGTTTTCATAAAACAATGTCTGGAGATTTAAATTTTTTTTCATCCTTTTTTTGGAATACTGCAATGTACATGCTCTTATTACAAGGTATAGCTTTTTTGTTTATTCCGAGTTTATTTAGAGTAAATCGTTACTCGTTTATATTTGCTTGTTTAGGAACATTATTTATGTTTCCGGCTTGTGTTTTTTTTGTAGGTGTTGCCTTAACACCAGGTGATATTTACTTTGATGCACATCTATTTACTACAACTATGGCATTTAATTTATACTCTGTAGCAATTCTTTTTTATGTTCTTGCTTTTTTATTTAGTCCATTATCAAACTATTATGCGTCAGGAGGTATACTACTTTTTATAGCAGTAGGAGTTTATGCTTATTATCTTGGTGATTTTCAGCCGATTGATGCGATAAATGATCGTGTTCGTTTCTTAGAAACGTACACAATGGACTTCTTAATATTTAATGTAGTGCTGCAGAAGGTGATGATTATTCTAATGATTACAACAATTATCATGTTTACGTTTGGCCTCGATAAGTTAATAGGAAAAAAAAATGCAAATAACTAAATTTTGGACAGTCTATGTCATTCGATTTGTATCAATTTTTTTTGTTGTATCAGTAATTATTGCTTCATATTTTTTTCCAGGAGGAAACATACACAATCCTGACCAAATAGGTTATTCATTTAGTCATAACTTTTTAAGTGAATTGGGCGGGTACATTACATTTGCAGGAGATATTAACAGCATTTCATCATTTTTTTTTAACTCCGCGCTTTTTTGTTTTTTATTGGTTGGAGTATCAAGCTTTTTTATTCCATCATTATTTAAAGAAAATAAAGTTTCATATCTTTGTGCATGTATAGCAGCAGTACTATTTTTCATTGGTATGGTCTTTTTTGCTGGAGTAGCCTTAACACCGCATGATTTATATAGAGATGCACATATATTTTTTGCTTTGAATGCATTTCGTTGGTTAGTACCAGCATCGCTATTCTTTGTAATAGCCTTTTTTTTAAGTGATGCAGACAATAAGTATACTGTTGTGAATATTATTTTTCTTATATCAACTGTTATCTATGTAATTTATCAAATATACTCCGGGGATCCAAGACTGAACGAAGAACTATTAGTGCAAAATGTATTAATGCAAAAATCTATAGCAATAATCCATATTATCAGTATTTTTTCTCTTACCTTCTGCTTCAATAGCCAAATAAAGAATAAAAATTTATAAATTTGGAGTTTTGTTAATCCAAGGAGATATTTCCTCTAATTGTGCTGCTAAAGATATAAGTGTTTTCTCATCTGCGTATCTCGATGCAAATTGTACGCCTAAAGGTAGATTGTCATTAGTCCAGTAAGTTGGTAAAGAAATTGACGGTTGCCCAGTAATGTTCTGAAGCATTGCATCAGGGGAGTACCATAAACTCTCAGGTGCTAGGTTATTAAGAATTGAGTCTCTAATTGATTGAATACGAAACACCCAACCCAATTTTAAAGTCATAATGATTTCACTTAAAATACTTGCTTGTTTATTTGGTCTTATTTCACCTATGTGAGGAGGTTTTTGAGAAATAATAGGAGTTAAGACTACATCGTACTTATCAGTTTCTTCCATAACTGATCGAGCAATCTTTTGCATAGTATAACGTGCCCATGTATAGTCACTTGCTGTAAAACTTTTTCCCAAGTAATTAAATAATCTAGTTGCAGTTTCAACTTCATTTTTCTTAAATCCTCTTCCAACAACATCTTTCAATTCATTAAACATCTGGGTTACATGAGACGATATAGTTATTATAAATGCTCTTGCAGCAAGAAGTCCGTCATAACTGAAATTCATTTCTTCAACATCGTGACCTAAGTCTTCACATAACTTGGCATTGAATTTAATTGCATCAATTGCATCAGAGGAGGGATCTATGCCAACAGGACTTTTCAGATTAAACCCAATCTTAAGTTTATTTTTTTTACCCAAGGCTTCAACAAGAGAACCTTTTTCGTATGGAACACCGTAAGGATCACCCACAACGTTTCCGAACAAACAATCATACATATGAGCCGTGTCTCTGACTGTTCTAGAAACAATACCGGAGTGGGTAAGACCTCCCCATTTATCACCGTGAGAAGGCGCAAATGATGTTCTTGCTCTATTAGGCTTTAATCCAACCAGACCGCATGATGCAGCAGGAATTCGAATTGATCCGCCACCATCACTTGCATGTGCAATAGGAACTATGCGACTTGAAACTGCTGAAGCTGCACCACCACTTGAGCCACCTGTCGTTCTATCGGTATCCCAAGGATTTCTTGTTGGGCCAAATTCAGTTGGTTCAGTTGTAACCATGAGACCGTATTCAGGTGTTGCAGATTTTCCACATATAACGGCACCAGTTTCTCTAAATTGCCTTGTGAGGTGGTTATCGTAAGACATTTTAGTATTTTTCAAATATTTACTGCCTTGCATCATGTGATAGTTAGCTAAAGAACTATCCATATCTTTCATAAGAAATGGAACTCCAACAAAAGTTCCATTTAATTCTTTGTTTCTGTTTATTGACTCGAATGCATAGTGATACATTGTACGATGCACTGCATTTAATTTAGGGTTTAGCTTTTCAATTAGATCAATGGCACTATCAAGAGGATCAATTGGGGATATTTCTTTATTTCTAATTAATTCGGCTATGCCCAAACCATCATAATTTGTATATTCTTTGAAAATAGCCATTATTGATTATATTAACCTCAAAAATATGATAATCTCTTTAAAATTTTTTTAATGATTCAGTCTATTTAAAACCTATGGCAGATGCAAATAAGAAAAAAGGCAACCCAGTCATTAATTTTATTAAAAGGTATTTTTTTACAGGTCTTTTAATATCGGCGCCAATTGGAGCGACGATTTATATTACAATATTTATTGTCGAATTTATTGCTGGTCTGGTTCCAGATAGATTTAACCCAAATGGGCTGCTACCTGAGATTATTGGCTATAAAATTCCTGGTCTTGAATTAATAATAGCATTTCTATCTTTTATCTTAATTGGTCTAATATTTTCGACTTTATTTGGAAAAGCTATACTCGGTTATTTTGATAATCTTATTACACGTATTCCATTAGCTGGTAATGTCTATAAAGCTATCAAACAAATCACCGAGACATTTTCAAACACAGATTCAGCATATCAAAAGGTTGTTCTTATTGAGTATCCAAGAAAAGATATATATGCAATTGGCTTTATGACGGGTGAGACAAAAGGTGAAATTAAGGAAAGACAGAAAATAGAAATGGTCAATGTATTTGTTCCAACCACACCAAATCCTACCTCAGGGTTTTTACTCTTCATACCTAAAGATGATATCGTTGAACTTGATATGTCTGTTGAAGATGCGATTAAATTGGTTGTATCAGCAGGCATGGTGGTACCACCAAGGAAATAATTAGCCAGTTTTTAAATAATCGATTGCAACTTGATTTCTAAATAGATGCAAAAGTGTTCTTTGTGCCTTGCCCGCAGATTTTTTCAAATCCGGATCTTCTCTAACGATATCCATGGCAACACCTCTCGCTTCCTCGAGTATATGCTTATGCTTGTCTAGATTTGATAGTCTAAAATTTGGAATACCACTTTGTTTTGAGCCTAATATTTCCCCAGCACCACGAATATCAAGGTCTTCTTCGGCGATCAAGAAACCATCGTTTGTTTCCTTCATCACTTTTAATCTTCGTTTAGCATTATCGGTGAGTGGCCCCTCAAAAAGTAATATGCACGTTGACTGTACATTTCCTCTACCAACTCTTCCTCGAAGTTGATGAAGTTGTGAAAGGCCATACCTCTCAGAATTTTCAATAATCATCACAGTTGCATCAGGGTCGTCTATTCCTACTTCTATTACTGATGTTGCGACTAAAATATCTATTTTATTATCTTTAAACTTTGACATGACATCATTTTTTTCTTCTTGTGACATTTGACCGTGAACTAAACCAACATTGTTTGATGAGTAATATTTTTTTAAGTCATTGACTCTTGAGTTGACTGATTGCAATTGAAGTTTTTCGGATTCATCAATTAAAGGGCACACCCAATAAATCTTTTGTTTCTTATTTAATATTTTTGTAAGGCTTTCTTTTAGTTGGTCAATTTTATTGATATTGATTGATTTGGTGATTATTTCCTTTCTGTTTTTAGGTTTTTCAGAAATTTTGGATATATCCATATCCCCATACGCTGCCAATTCCATCGTTCGAGGTATAGGAGTAGCGGTCATCAATAAGATGTCACAACTATTTCCTGCTTTTTCATTTAATAAAATCCTTTGGTGCACTCCAAACTTATGTTGTTCATCAATGATAACCAAGCCTATATTTTCAAAGATTACTTTTTGCTGAAATAATGCATGTGTTCCAATAATAATGTCAGCTTCAAAATTATGATTATTTTTATTTGAGGATGTAATTAGTGAACATGTTAGGTTTAAATCACTGATAAATTCTTTGATGGTATTAAAATGCTGCTCAGCAAGAATTTCTGTTGGTGCCATTAAAACTGATCTTTTATTATTTTCAATGCATTGCATCATAGCAAATAATGCAACAATGGTTTTCCCGCTACCTACATCTCCTTGCAGAAGTCTTAACATTTTACTTGAACCTTCTTGATCGTTTGAAATTTCTTCAATAGTTGTTTCTTGATCACCAGTGAGTTGAAATTTCAATTGATCTCTTAATTGTTTTGATAATTTATTTTTTTTAGGAAGTGAAATTCCATTTTTATGACTAATTTTGTTTTTAATTAATCTAATTGTTAACTGTTGAGAGAACAGCTCATCAAAAACAAGCCGTTCTATATATTTATTATCATCATTTTCCTTCACATCTTTAGGATTATGCATTTGATAAATAGAGTCTTTCCATGATGGCCATTTGTTTCTTTCTAAAACCTTTTCAGGTATCCATTCAGGTAATTCATCAACCATACTTAATGCAGAATTAATTGATTTTTGTATAATTTTAGATGTCATTCCTGCTGTTAAAGGGTAAACACATTCAATCTTTTTAACAGAATCTAAGTTTTTAATATCAACTACATGATGAGGATGTGTAATTTGATACAAATCGTTAAATTTTTCAATTTTACCACTTATAACCCTAGTACTACCGATCGGTAAGATTTTTTTTATGTATGGACCTCGTAGATTAAAATATACAATTGACATTTGTCCGCTGTCATCAGAGACATTAACTCGATATGGCATTCTTCTATTGAAAGCAGGAGTGTGACTATCAATTTTAACAACGACAGTTGCAATGCTTCCTTCTTCTAAATCAATAATTTTAGGATTATTTCTTCTGTCTATGTATGCGGCTGGTTTATGAAATAATAAATCAATAATATATTTACCGCATAATCTCTCGATTATTTTAGAGTTCTTTGGTCCAATCCCATTTATCGTCATTATATTTGAAAAAAGCTTGTATAAGATCTTTGGCCTCATATATGTATTGTATCAAAGATCGATAAAAAAAATATGAACGATTTACATACACTTCAAAAAAAGCTTCAATTCAAATCCTCCCATCGGGGATCAAAGGAAATGGATATTCTCTTGGGATCTTTTGTTGAGAAATACATCAAACTATTTAATGAAGGTGAGCTTCAAATGTTAGAGGCTATATTAGAACTTGATGATAATGACATATATCGATATGCGCTAGATAAGGTGACAATTCCAAAAGAAATTGACAATCGCGTCATACAATTACTCAAAGATTTTACTATGCTTAAAAAATGACGAAACCACGCTTAAAGACTCAAATTAATGAGAATTTAAATATCAACATTGAAGAAAAATTTGATTATGAAAGAACAATTAACTATTTATCTGCCAATGGTTATGCACGCGTAAGTTCAATTCGTGAAAATGGTGAATTCTCTGTTAAAGGAGATGTTATTGATATTTTTCCAACAGACTTCAAGAATCCAGTTCGTATTAACATTTTTGGTGATGAGATCGAAAAATTTGAGGAATTTAATCCTAAAAATCAAAAATCGATACAAAGTCTGTTCAGACTCATTATTAAACCTTTTAATGAGTTCTCTTTCAATCAAAGCAAACGAACAATTAAAGCAGATACTTTTTTAACTGATCTCAGTACTTTTGAACAAGATGATCTAATTGTTCATGTTGATCATGGAGTAGGAAAATTTAATGGATTAAAAAATGTTACTGTCCTAGAAAACGATCATGATTGCATTGAAATAACATATTTCAATAATGATAAACTTTATGTACCTGTTGAGAATATTGAACTTTTGTCAAAGTATGGTGGGAATAGTGAATTCGTACAAATTGATAAACTGGGAAGTTCAAATTGGCAATTTAGAAAAGCCAGCGCAAAAAATAAAATAAATGAAATTGCCGAAGATTTAATAAAAGTTGCGGCAGAAAGATCTCTAAATGAAGCGACAAAATATACCGTTCAAGAACCTTATTATTCAAATTTTATAAATGAATTTGAATTTCAGGATACAGAAGATCAAGCAAATGTAACATCAGAATTACTGTTTGATCTAAACAGTGGGCTTCCAATGGACCGTTTGATATGTGGCGATGTTGGTTTTGGTAAGACAGAAGTTGCATTAAGAGGAGCATTCAACGTAGCTATGAGCGGTGCTCAAGTTGCATTTATTGTTCCGACAACACTACTATGCAGTCAACACTACGAAAATTTTACAAAAAGATTCAAAAATTTTCCATTGAAAGTAGATCAAATCTCAAGATTAAACTCAACTTCTGAAAACAATAAAATTATTGAAAGAATTAATAGTGGAGAAAGTGATGTAGTTGTTGGGACACATGCACTTCTTAACAGTAGAATTAAATTTAAAAAATTAGGTATGCTTATTATTGATGAAGAGCAGCACTTTGGAGTTTCTCAAAAAGAAAAAATTAAGTCATTGCGTTCAAATGTACATGTGCTTGCTTTAACAGCTACGCCAATACCACGTACATTACAAATGTCACTTGTAGGTCTTAGGGATTTGTCAATTATTTCTACAGCACCATTAAATAGGCAAAATATAAATACTGAAGTTATTGATTTTAATGATGAAAAAATAATCCCTGCAATTGAATATGAATTAAGTCGTAATGGCCAGGTGTATTATGTCTGCCCAAGAATTAACGAATTAAAAGAAGTTGAGGATTTTTTAAAAAGTAAACTTCCAAATGTAAAGTATCAAATTGCCCACGGTCAAATGCCGTCCAAAAACCTTAAAAATACGATGATTGATTTTTACAATAATGAATTTCAATTATTACTGTGTACCACAATTGTCGAGTCGGGTCTGGATTTGCAGAAAACTAACACAATGATTATTCATAATTCTGATAAATTTGGATTATCTCAACTTTATCAGTTAAGAGGACGAATTGGCAGATCTAATATTGAAGCATTTTGTTTTTATACAGTTAAAGACATCAATGGAATAACTGAAAATGCCTACAAAAGACTTATGCTTCTTAAAAAATTTAATTCTAGAGGCTCAAGTTTTAATCTTTCGAGTCATGATTTAGATATGAGAGGATCAGGAAACATTATAGGCGATGCTCAATCTGGGCATATTAGAGAAGTTGGTCTCGAACTTTACCATAAATTGCTAAAAGATAAGATATTGGAATTAAAATCAGATACATCGACAGTAGATAATGAGTGGTCTCCACAAATAAATCTTGGTTTAAGCGTCTTAATACCTGAAAAGTATATACCAAATTTAAACACTAGACTGTTTTATTACCGGCAGCTTGCTTACTTAAGTTCGAGTGAGGAATTAAGCAAAATTAAGGAAGAAATGAGTGAGCGATTTGGCGAAGCTCCTAAAGAGGTTGAACATTTGTATAACATCACTGAGCTTAGAATTATATGTAAACAGTTGAAAATAGAAAAATTTGATATTGGAAATAAAGGTTTAACTATAAAATTTAAAAACAATCATTTTGAAAAAACAAACCAATTGGTTGAATTTATGTCTCAATATAAATATGACTTAAAGTTAAGATCAGACCAAACATTGGTGTATAATTACCAAAAAAAATCAAATAAAGATCGAATATACAAAGCTTTTTCTTTTGCAAAGGAATTGCAGGCATTATAGTAGAAAACATGGGTGTTCTATCTGGATATAAGATAATTGAATTGTCAGGGATTGGGCCGGGGCCATTGTGTGGAATGTTGTTTGCCGATCTTGGCGCTGAAGTTATTCGTGTTGACAGAAAAAATACTGTTATGCCCAATCAACAACCAAAATTTGATATTACAGGAAGAAATAAGAAATCCATTTGTTTAAATTTAAAGGATCCCGCGTCTAAAGAGGTTTTATTTAAATTAATAAAAAATGCAGACGCGCTAATAGAAGGCTATCGACCAGGTGTAACTGAAAAACTAGGGATTGGACCTGAAGAATGTTTAAAACAAAATGAAAAGTTAGTTTATGGCAGAATTACAGGTTGGGGTCAAAATGGTCCTCTAGCACAGGCGGCTGGCCATGATATCAATTATATCGCACTAGCAGGCGCTCTATATTCAATTTGGGGTGAAAATAAACCATCAATACCCCTCAATTTAATTGGTGATTATGGTGGAGGCACTATGTTTCTTGCATTTGGTGTATGCGCAGCTTTACTGTCAGCGAATAGAACAGGTAAAGGTCAAGTAGTTGATGCCGCTATGATTGATGGAGTTTCGGTTCTTACGTCAATATTTCATAGTTTATCTCAGTCAGGACTGTGGAATGTAAATAATAGAGGTAATAATTTATTTGATGGTGGTGCGCCCTTTTATCAAGTCTATGAGACAAAAGACAACATGCACGTTTCAATAGGATCTTTAGAGCCTCAATTTTACCAACTCTTAATTGAGAAATTAAATCTTGGTGATGAATTTAAAAATCAAATGCAATTAGATCAGTGGGATAATATGAAAATTAAATTAGCTGAAATATTTAAAACTAAAACAAGGGATGAATGGGATGAAATCTTTGAAGGGTCTGATGTTTGTTATTCACCAGTTCTCTCTATCGAAGAGGCAGCTAATCATAAACACATGAAAGCGCGTGATAATTTTGTAAATATTAACGATGTACGCCAACCATCACCGGCACCACGTTTTAGTGTTACACCATCCGAAAAACCATTGCCTGCACCAGAAGTTGGTCAAGATAACAAAAGCATAATGCTTGATATTGGTTTTTCTGAGGAACAAATCAAAGAATTAGAAAATAAAGGAGTTCTATTATAGTGCCTAGTTTCGATGTTGTTAGCAGAGTTGAAATGCAGGAGGTTGATAATGCTATATCTAATTCAATGAAGGAAATTGGACAGAGATATGACTTTAAAGGTTCTGCCTCCAAATTGGAGAGAACTGAGGGAGGGATTATCTTGCTTTCTGAGGACGAAATGAAGGCTAAACAGGTATTAGATATTCTAATTTCAAATTTAATAAAACGTAACGTTGACCCAAAAGTAATAAAACTAAAATCATCTGAAAGTGCATCTGGCAATACAATCAGACAAAATTACGATCTAATGGAAGGTATTGATCAAGAGGTGGGGAAAAAAATTACAAAATCAATCAAAGAGTCAAAATTGAAGGTGCAAGCAAAAATTCAAGGAAATGAGCTGAGAATAAGTGGCGCAAAAAAAGACAATTTACAAGAAGCAATATCGAAAATTAAAGAACTAAAATTAGAATTACCTCTTCAATATATTAATTTTAGAGACTGAGTTATCTTAACGGTTGGTCTGTTGTTATTTCTTGTTCTTTAATTTTCTCTCTATACAAAATAAATATTCCCGCTGAAACAATAATTAATATACCAATTATTGTTCTCAATGAAACAGTTTCACTCCAAATAAACCAGCCCAATAGTACAGCCCAAATTAAAAATACATACTCAAATGGTGCAACAATATAAGGTTTACCGTATCGATATGCGTTAAAAATAAATACAAAACCAAAAATTACACAAACACCAACTAAAAATAACATCAAGAGAGTTGTTGCGTCATTGAAGGACCAATATCTAAATAAAAATTCTAAAATTTCATTTCCAGAATTATCCATATCAAAATAAAAACCAGAATAGGTAATTATGGGACATAAAATTATAGTAGCGATGTATACATGAAGTGTTTGTGTGTAAACATTATCCTCATTTGATGTATATTTTATTATAATCATACTGCCAGAATATCCTGCAGCACATAGTATTGGAAATATCATGAATATATTAATGGTCTCGAAATCTGGTGAAACAATGAGCATTACACCTGCAAAACCATAAATAATTGTCAGCCATCTAATGATGCCAACTTTTTCTTTAAGAAAAATAGATGAAAATATAGTAATAAAGAATGGTGCTGTAAAAAAAAGAGCCGTTGTAACTGCAAAAGACAAGTACGCAAGACCAATATAATAAAATACGAACGCAAAAATAAACATTATTGTTCTAAAGATTGTTAACTTTGGGTAATGAGTTTTCCAAATTAGTTTTTGGTCTGTAAAATAAAAAAATAGTACAAGAAGAACAATAGCGATGACACTTCTTGCAAACATGACCTGAAGTATTGATATATCAACAGCTAATAATCTTACTGCAGTATCTTGAAATGCAAATGCAGTCATACCCATTAAAATATAAGCTATTGCTAAAAAATTATTTTCTTTTGCCATCGATAAAATATTAGTACATAAGTTTTAGTAATAAAATATATTAATTGTTCTATAAGATTTGATATTAAATAATTTGCTAGTCAAAAAATATTGAGAAGTATAAAAAAAGTAATTTATTATGGTAAAAATCGATACTGAATACGACTATATCATTGTTGGCGCTGGATCTGCTGGCTGTGTATTAGCGAATAGATTGACCTCAAATTCAAAGAATACTGTCCTTCTTCTTGAAGCGGGCGGGGAAGACAAATCCTTAACCTTAAAGATGCCTGCTGCCGTTTTATCGAATCTCAAAAGTACTAAACACAATTGGGCATTTAAAGGTGAGCCAGAACCCGAACTAAATGGCCGTCAACTTCAACATGACCGTGGTAAAACCATTGGTGGCTCATCATCAATAAATGGAATGGTCTATATAAGAGGAAACACACTTGATTATGAGGGTTGGAGACAAATGGGATGCGATGGATGGGGATATGCAGATGTCTTGCCATATTTTAAGAAAATGGAATGTTACAGTGGAGGAGGGGATGATTTTCGAGGTGAGTCAGGTCCATTAAAGGTACATAGAAGCATTCCCAAAGACCCACTTTCACTGGCTTTTATTAATGCAGGAAAAGAAGCAGGATATAAAGAAACAGATGATATAAGTGGATTTTGCCAAGAAGGTTTTGGTATATTTGATCGGACAGTATTCAACGGTGAGCGATGGAGCGCATCAAAGGGTTACCTTGATCCGATACGTAATAGAAAAAACTTAACAATTTTAACAAATGCGCTTGTTTGTAATTTAAGTTTTAAAGATAACACAGCAGAAGGCATATGTTTTAAAAATAAAAATAATGAAACAGTAAATGTAAAGGCAAAAAAAGAAGTAATTCTGAGTGCTGGTGCAGTTGGATCACCACACATACTTATGCTCTCAGGAATTGGGCCGAAAGAGCATTTAGATTCAATAGGAGTTAATACATTAGCTGATTTACAGGGTGTTGGACAAAATCTTCAAGATCATCCTGATTTTATAATGAAATATAAATGCTTAAAACCTGTTTCACTTTGGCCAAAAACAAAGAGATTAAGTAGTATAGGATCTGGTATACAATGGCTAATAACTAAAGAGGGTATGTGTGCATCCAATCACTTCGATACTGTTGCATGTGTAAGATCAGCACCTGGTGTTGAGTACCCTGACCTACAATTATGTATTTCACCAATTGCCATGAAAGACAATAGTTGGGAACTGCTTCAAGAACATGCATTTCAAGTTCACGTCGGTTTGATGCGAACTCACAGTCGTGGTAAGATCGAATTACGATCAAAAAATCCTGCTGATCCGCCTCGTATTCTTGTCAATTATCTCAAAGACAAACGTGATAGAGAATTGTTACGAAAGGGCATTCATTTGGCTCGCGAACTACTTAATCAACCTGCTTTTTCAAACATAAAGGGTGATGAAATCTTTCCTGGTGAAAACTTCAAATCAGATGACGAACTTGATGCAAAATTAAATTCCAACATTACGAGTCAATGGCACTTATGCTGCACGGCACGCATGGGGTTAAAAACAGATAAATATGCAGTTGTTGATAATCAAGGCAGAGTTCACGGTTTCAATAGTTTGCGTGTTGTTGATGCTTCGATTATGCCTTTTGCGACAAATGGAAATACAAATGCACCAACAATTATGATTGCTGAAAAAATAAGTGACAATATATTGGGTGATAAGCCTCTGCCCCGAATAGAATTAAAAACTTGGCAAAGTCCTAACTATCAGATTTATCAAAGGTAAGTATTTAGATCGTAAAATATTAATACATAAGTATTAGTGTTAAAATATACTAATTACTCACTCAAATTTCATACTTAACATAAAGTCAATCAATAATTTGTTTACAAAGGAGATCTTATGTTACACATAAGCAAATGGGAAAGACAAGAAAATGCAAGCAGAGATAAACTGGGAACAGCTGCATTGAATTTGTGTAAGGTTGCAAAAAGTACTGATGGAGTTCGTTCAGCAAAGTTCTATTGGCCAAATCCAAATATGGTTGCATTCGTAGTTGAAGCTGAAACAGGTTCATGGGGAATTGGAGCTGAGCCTACGGGTGAGGCAATGAAGGCATTTTTTGATTTAGGTGATGCTGCATCTTGCGTGATGGATGAAACATGGGTTGATGCTAGTCTTGGTCAAAAAAGGTCTGATAGAGCAGGCTAATAGGAATTCTTCTGGCGGAGAGGGTGGGATTCGAACCCACGAACGAGTTTCCCCGTTGCTGGTTTTCAAGACCAGTGCTTTCAACCGCTCAGCCACCTCTCCCTTGAAGAAATTAATTTATTGAATTTATTATTTAAAACAATAATTAATTTAGAAACCCAACTTTGCTGATTGTATATACAGTCAGTAGTGAAATTGCAGTACAAAGTGCCATACCCCATGCAATATCTGAAATGACAATAGTCCAGTTAAATACATTAAACACCGCTTTTACAGTTAGTGCATATGTTGCGTAAGTTGCAAGTCCATACATAGCAGCTGGCACTATTACACTTGTTAAAGAAGCATTCTTAAATGGAGCCACTACAAAATAAACTAGCCCGAGTACAAATATTAGATAAAAAATTACAGCGGAAGTTATATCGAGATTAATTTTTAGATTATCTGGAAGATTTTTATTATAAATACGTACAACAAATGTTTGAATACCGATTGTATCTATTATCAAAAAGTAAAATAGGGTAGTCAAATAGAGTTTTATCATAGACAATTAAATTAATGAATAAACAAGCTTTGATCAATGCATTATTTAGTTCATTAGGAGCTTTTGTGTGTATAGGATTTTTAGCATATTTAAATTCTTCTATTGAAGGTGCGATATGGCTTATACCGCCCTTTGGCGCATCAATGGTTTTAGTCATGGCTGTTTATGATAGCCCACTAGCAAAACCTAAAAATTTAATTCTTGGCCATATACTATCAGCATTGTCTGGAGTAATTATTTTTTATCTTCTCGGTAATACGTTTATCTCGTTAGGCTTAGGAGTGGCTTTAGCTGTTTTTGTAATGATGATGACTAACACCGTACATCCTCCAGCAGGAGCAAACCCAATAATTGTGATATTAACTGGCCAGAGTATAAGCTTTGTTTTCTTACCTGTTGCTGTTGGGGCTTTTATAATTGTTGTTTTTGCTTATTTGTATAACAGGCTTCTTAAGAGAAATTATATCTAAGAGATTTTATTAAGCTTTTCTACTTCAGTGCAATACTGATCAATAAAAGCTGATCTCATTGGATTTGGAGGCAAGCGATCGAATTTAAACGATTCAATGTTCTTTAGTTGATTTGTAGAGATTTTTGTTTTTGAAGCGATGGTTTTTAAATCTATTGAGATAGATTTTCTTAATTTTGAAATTTCCTTAATTTTATTTACCAGCTCTTCGTCCATATCAGTTTTGCTGTTATCAAGTTTTTTATATGGCATGACAAACATTCCAGTTTCATTTTGTACCATATAAGTGATTTCTCCAAGTGTTAATTTGTAGGTGCAGAAAAACCGCACCTACATTGGGCTTTAAATTAATTATCTAATAATATGGTTTAAAATTAAAGCTTATAAATACCCATTTTGGGTTATCTTAACGATCTATATTTTACTTGGACCTTCAAATAAAACGTCAGCATTTTTTAATCTATCAATTAATGTTGACCCTAGGCCAGTTGAAGTAGTTAAGACACCACCAGCGTTGGTATGGGGGAGATTTTCACTATTTAATGCAAGACATAGAGCGGACTCGCATATTAATTTAGCAGTTGATTTATAACCGGGATCACCTTTGCAAAACATCCTCACTTTATATTTTTCGTTATTTTTATTTTTTCCGATAAAAATACTCTCAAACCAACCATTTTCTCTTGTTTTTTTATCAGGTCCATTACCAGCTTTAGTAAATAATTTTCTAAAGAGACCACTTATTGGACTTATTAACATCAGTCCAAAAACAGCAAGTCCGGCTGTCACAAGAAATGCAGAACTGTATTTTTTTAACATCATATATTCTTGATATTTAAATTCACTTCCATAACTTGCCTGATTTTTATCATGGATTTCAGAGCTTCTTCTGACAACTCTAGTGTTTGCAATTGCCATAACAAAGGGCGCAGACCATAATTTAATATCATCGATGTATTTTATTTTGAAATTATCCTTATTTTCAGAAACATTTTGAGTTGTTATATATTCCTTTGAATTGAGTAAAAATGGATGTCCCATTGAATATTTGCTTTTGTAGTTACGCATGGAAAATGCACTTTCAATCGTACCACCACTTACACCTCCATTACCTCGATGATAACCATCAATTCTCTGTAACTCTTGATTGAGACTTCTTTGCAAGTAAAAGCACCCCATATCTGATGGAATAGAGTCATAACCACATGATGGAATAATTTTTATTTGCTTTTTTTCTGCTGCCTCGTGATGTTTATCAATAAGATCACGTACCCATATATTTTCCCCAGTAATGTCTAAATAATGAGTTCCAGCTTCAACGCATTGTGTAACTAAATTATTACTATACTTGTTAAATGGACCAGCTAAAGATGCAATAACACGCGTTTTGGAAGCAATTCTTAGCAAATTTTCATTATCTTCACTGTCTGCAATAAAATAATCAGGTTTACACTTACTATTTTTGGATATGTTGACTAATTTATCCTCATTACGTCCCGCTATAGCCCAATTTAGGTCGCTATAGTTTTCATCTAAGTACTCAACAGCTAATCTTCCGGTAAAACCAGATGCCCCATAGATTATTAAATCGTATTCTCTATTCATATTTATGTAATATTTGCAAAATTATGTTAAAATTATCGTATGTTAGACTGGATAATAGGTGGCCTAGTAACGATCTCATTCTTATATCTACTTTATTGGGCATTGACACTGATTTTTGCATAGAGTGATCGAGTTTTTAATTTCATTATTTCAAGACCTTTCACTTATATTTTATGCATTTTCATTCATTATTTTGATTTTGATAGTGGGAGCGTATTTATTCAATTTTTTTAAAAATATTAAGTAAAATCAGTATATTATAATATTATATTCAAATAATACTTTAATATTAATTTTTATTAAAAATTTACTTTATTAAAATGATACAAAATATTGATTATATTGACAAAAATAGAATTACTCGAGGTATAGTTGCAAATGCTAATAATGATTTGATTCTAAAGACAATTATGGATGCAGAAAGTCAAAAATTAATAAATCCAGTACTCATAGGAAATATTGAATTTATGACAGCCTTCATTGATAAGCATGAGTGGTCATTATCAAAAGATAAATTAATTGAGAGTTATTCAGAAGAAGAGTCATCAAAAATTGCCTGTGAGGTAGCGAGTAGGGACACCGGTTTAGAAAAAAATATAATCATAAAAGGCCATCTTCATACAGATGTTTTAATGGGCGAGTATATAAAAAAAGAATATAATTTAAGAATAAGGGGAAAGCGCTTAAGCCACATTTGGTTTATGACTTTTCCAAATGATTCACGTAATCCAATTATTATTACTGATGGTGCTTTGAATATATCCCCAAGTTTAGAGACAAAAAAACATATTTTATCGAATGTACTCGATTACATTAAAAAAATTTCTTCTTTCGATCCATATGTTGCCGTTTTATCAGCAACCGAAGAGAAACTAAAGCAAATGCCAAGCTCTATTGAAGCACATGATCTCGTTGAATGGGCAAAAAGTAATTACTCAGATACTCCTGTTGAAGGACCTTTTGCTTTGGATAATGCTATTTCACAAGAATCCGCAAAAATAAAAGGAACACTAGGGAAAGTTCCAGGTAATGCCAATGTTATTATTGTTCCAAATATAGAAACAGGAAATGCACTCGTTAAATCTCTTGTACATTTTGCGAACGCTACTGCTGGAGGATTTGTAATTGGCGGTAAAAGTCCTGTTGTTATAACAAGTAGATCAGATGATGAAAAATCTAGAATAGCATCTATTGTAAATGCAGTAATTTGTACATATTAATTATTTAAAAGCTTGATTTAAGTCCTCTATAAGATCATCACTGTCTTCTATGCCAACAGATAATCTGACAAGCTTTTTGGGTACTTGATTAAAGGATTTATCGTCTAAATATGCATGTGTCATTAAAGCAGGGGACTCTATTAAAGACTCAACTCCCCCCCAAACTCTCAGCTATAGTAAAAATTCTTAATTTACGCATAAATTTGGATATTTCTGACATATTCCCATCATAGATAAAAGTGATCATTCCACCAAAACCGTTCATTTGTTTCTGTGCAATATCTTTCTGTTTATGATTTGGTAATCCAGGATACGTTACGTTTAATGCTTTTTTATGTGATCTTAAAAAGCGAGCAACTTTAATTCCATTTTCATTATGTTTTTTCATTCTAATAGCTAGTGTTTTAATTCCTCTCAAGGTAAGAAAACAATCAAAAGGACTTGGAACGGCGCCCGTAGAATTTTGTATTAGGGCTAATTTTTTCTCAAGTTTCTTATTCTTTCTAATTACCAAGGCTCCACCAATAACATCAGAGTGACCGTTGATATATTTTGTTGTCGAGTGATTAACAATATCAATTCCATGCTCAAGCGGTCTTTGATTGTAAGGTGTGGCAAATGTATTATCACATACAGTTATAAGCTTATTTTTTCTTGCAATACGCGCTATTCTTTTTAAGTCTGTAATTTTTAGCAATGGGTTTGTTGGAGTTTCAATCCAAATCATTTTTGTATTCTTTTTAATTTCTTTTGAAAAATTTGTATTTAAATCAATGAATGTGAATTCAATATTTGATGACTTGCTCTTAATTTCATTAAACAATCTAAAAGTGCCGCCATATAGGTCATCAAAAGCAATTACATGATCTCCAGGATTTAGAAGATCTAAAACCGCTGTTTGAGCAGCAACCCCTGAAGCAAACGCAAATGCTTTATGTCCGCTTTCTAATTCAGCAATTGAATTTTCTAAAACTTCTCTCGTAGGATTTTGACTTCTTGAATATTCATATCCTTTATGCTCCCCAGGTCTATCATGAGCATAAGTGGATGTAGCATAAATAGGAGTCATTACGGCTCCAGTTAATGGATCCGTTTTAACTCCAGCGTGTACTGATAAAGTATCAAGCTGATTTATTTTTTTTATATAAGATTTTTTTCTTTTAACCATTCTTCATTATATGCTGTATTTAAATATTTTTCACCATTATCGCAAACAAATGTAACAACATTTTTTTCTTTATCTTGGTCCTTGCAATATTTAATTGCTGCTGAAATAAGAGTTCCACTTGATGAACCTCCTAATATTCCCTCTTTCAAAGCCAATTCTCTAATCATGCTAAATGCTTCTTCATTTGTAACTTCATAAGCTTTTTTTATATACTTTAATTCTAAAGTGTCAGGAATGAAATCTTCACCTATGCCCTCAACAAGCCATGAATAGTCTGCTTTTTTTAATGGTTTGTTTTCAACAGCATCTTTAACTATTGAACCCTTTGGATCTGCAAGAACCATTTCGGTTTTTGGACTATGCTCAGAAAAAAATTTACCCAAGCCTGAAATTGTTCCTCCTGTACCAACCCCGCAAACAACAGCATCAACATCATTACTCATTTGATCCAGAATTTCTGGACCAGTTGAATATTCATGAGCCTGGGGATTTGACATATTTGTAAACTGGTTGGCCATAAATGAATCAGGAGTATTATTTGCAACTTCTTTAGCCACATTTACATAATGCTCAAGACTATCAGGTCCCACATCACTCCTTGCCAAAATAACTTCTGCGCCGAGAGATTTAAGATGAAGTATTTTGTTATGGTTCATCTTATCAAGAATTACAACTTTTGACTTATATCCTTTTAAAAGTGCAATCAATGCTAGGCCAAGGCCGGTGTTACCAGCTGTAGCTTCAACAACTGTTGATCCTTTCTTTAACTTCCCTTGAGCTTCAGCATCCTCAATGATTCTTAGAGCCACTCTATCCTTTATGGATGAGCCTGGATTAAGGCTTTCCATTTTAAGAAAAAGATTACATTTTCCGGTGTCTAAATTTTTAGCTTGAACAATCGGAGTATTACCAATTAAATCAACCAATGACTTTATTTTCTTCATCAAATTTAATTATTTATATTTCTAAATTAGTTAATATATTCACTGTAATAACAGTATTTACTATAATTAATTTATCTACATTGCAAGCAGATGAACAAGGATCTTTTGAAGATTGGCTTATTTATATCGAAAATCTCGCGCTCAAAGAGGGGATCTCAAAAGAAACAATAAATAATAGCATCAAGAATATTACACAGAATGAAAGAGTATTAGAACTCGATAGATCTCAACCTGAATTTACTCTTACACTTGAGAAATATTTATCTAATACCACTCCTGCAAGTAGAGTGAAAAAAGGGAAAAAGCTCTATAAAGAAAATAAAAATATTTTAGAAAAAGTTTCAAATGAATTTGGTGTTCAACCACGCTTTCTTTTAGCACTATGGGGTATAGAAACAAGTTTTGGTAAATTTACAGGATCATTTAATGTAATACGATCACTCTCAACATTATCTCACGATCTTCGCAGAAGAGACTTTTTTACTGAAGAGCTAATTAATGCACTTAAAATTATTAATGAAGGACATATTGATGCAGAGAATATGATGGGTTCTTGGGCAGGTGCAATGGGTCAAAACCAATTTATGCCCTCTAGTTTTCTAAGTTACGCAATTGATTACAATGAGGATGAAAAAAAAGATATATGGACCACCCTAGATGATGTATTTGCATCTTCCGCTAATTATTTAAGCGGCTCAGGATGGGATAATAACCTTACGTGGGGCAGGGAAGTCATTACTACCCAACCTATAAATAAGGACCTTATTACCACTTCTGCAAAAAAAATAGAAATTTCAAAAAAATTATCTGAATGGTCAGAATTAGGAGTTTTAAAAGCAAATGGAGGAAAACTTCCAAATAAAAACTTAGATGCATATTTAGTATTTCCTGAAGGTGAAGACGGAAAAAAATTCTTAGTATATGAAAATTTCAAAGTCATCATGAAGTGGAATAGGTCATTATTTTTTGGAATATCAGTTGGCACTCTTTCTGATATGATAGAATATCATTGATGAAATATATTTATTTATTATTAATTCTTTTATTGTCACAATGCGCTGCTGTTAATATCGTTCCATTAGCAATTGAAGATAGTAATAAAAATAAAAATATTTCACTTATAGAGAAATATATCGAGGATCCTTATCAGGTTGATGGTAAATGGTTTTATCCGAGAGATTATAAATCGTTTATAGAAGTAGGAATTGCTGAAATTGAGATTGAATTAAACAATGGCGACTTGACAACAAATAAGGAATTTTTTCATAATGAAGCATTCTCTGGATCTCATAGATCACTTCCTTTGCCATCTATCCTTGAAGTTACAAACTTAGAAAACGGAAGAAAAACAAAAGTAAGAGTCAATAACAGGGGAGCTTATTCATCTACGCATATAATAAGTTTATCATCAGGAGTATTTAAAGAATTAAATTTGAATAGCGGAGGTGGGTTGGTGAAAATAGAACTGATTAATACAAATGAAAGCTTTATTCTGTCTGAAACACAAACTTTTGAAGAGGAGAAGAGGGTGGTAGAAGCACCCATCTCAGATGTTGTTGTGATAGATGCTGAAATTACTAATTCAGAAATACTTACTAATGTGTCTGATATTCAGACTACAGAGAAACGGCAATATAATGAAATTTATCTAAATATTGCAACATTTTCATTTTTAGAAAACGCAAAAATTGTTTTAGATGAATTATCCAATTTCAAAGCTAAAGTCTATAACATGACAACTAATGGGGGTGCTCAAATATTTAGAGTACTTATTGGGCCATATGAAGACGTGAATAAGTTAATCAATGATCTCAAAGATGACACATTCAAAAAATATGAAGATTTATCAATATTTTTAATATAAAAAGATAATATGCATTTACTAAGACTATTCATTCTTTACCTGATATTTATTCCTATTCCCTTTGTGCAAGCGTCATTCATAGATACTGAAGCTGAAACTGCAGTAATTATTGATGCTACTACAGGTAAAGTTCTTTTTGAAAAAGAAATGAATAAGAAAACATACCCTGCCTCAATGACAAAAATCATGACAACATTAATAGTATTTGAAAAATTATCTAATGGAACTTTATCATTAGATGATAAATTTCTTGTCTCAGAAAAAGCTTGGAGAGAGCGAGAAGGGTCATCTATGTTTGTCGAAGTAGATAAAGAAATTAGAGTTGAAGACTTATTAAGAGGAATTATTGTTCAATCTGGAAATGATGCTTGCATAGTTATTGCTGAAAATATTGCAGGATCCGAAGAAGCATTTGCGATTATTATGACATCCAAAGCTGGAGAAATTGGCATGTTAAACACAAATTTTACTAACTCAACAGGAATGCATAGTAACGATAATTATTCGACTGCATACGATATAGCAATTTTATCTCAATATTTAATTAATGAGTTTCCAGAGTATTATCATTTATTTGCCGAAACTGAATTTGAATGGTCTGGAATAAAACAAAAAAATAGAAATCCATTATTATATAAAAAGATGGGTGTGGATGGCCTTAAAACAGGTCATTTATCAATTTCAGGTTACGGACTTGCAGCATCTGCAGTTGAAGGAAATCGGAGGGTAATAGCGGTTACAAACGGTTTTAGCTCACAACAAAAAAGGTCTCAAGGCTCATCAAGACTTATTACTTGGGCATTTAGAGAATATGAAAATATTGAGCTTTTTAAAAAGTCTCAAGAAATTGATTTGATTAAGGTTCCTGGTTCAAATGAGTCGTTGTCATCAGTTAGTGCTTCGTCAGATATAATTTTAACGGTTCCTAAAGCGAAAAATAAGAGTTTAGATTTTAGCATCGAGTTGGACAGCCAAATAAGTTTTCCAGTTGTAGCTGGAACAAAAATCGGACAATTAAAAGTAAACATACCCAATGAATCATCTGAGTATTTTGATATCTATTCTACAAATGAACTAAAAAGGGCAAATATTTTCTCAAGATTTTTTAGCTACATTTATCAATCTATTGTTAATTTATTTGTCTAATCAGTGATTAATTCACATTTCATATCTTTTGAGGGCGGAGAAGGGTCTGGTAAATCTACTCAAATCAAACTTCTTGCTAAAAAATTATCAAAAAAGAGAAAAGTTATAATCACCAGAGAACCAGGCGGGACAAAAGACGCTGAAAAAATAAGGAAATTAATTGTAAAAGATAAAAATCAGAAATGGTCTGGAGCTGTTGAAACAATGCTACTTTTTGCAGCGCGTAAAGACCATATAGATAAGGTCATTATACCAAATCTTAAAAAAGGATACTGGGTATTATGTGACAGGTACATTGATTCAACCATGGCATATCAGGGATATGGTAAAAAAGTTGACCTTAAACTCATAAATTCATTAAATAAAATTTTAATTAATAACCTAGTACCGAGTATAACATTTCTTCTTGATATCGATCCTAAGACAGGTCTAGCTAGATCAAAAAGAAAAGGCAATGATGAATTAAGATATGAAAATATGCACATAAGCTTTCATAGAAAAGTAAGAACCTCTTTTTTGAAAATTGCCAAAATAAACAAAAGTAGAATTAAGATTATCGATGCTAGTAAGAAAAAAAATGAAATATCAGAAAAGATATGGAAAATATTAGAGACAAGTAAAAGAATATGAGCAGTTTAGATCATGTATATTTTGAACAAAAGGAAAGGTTATTTAGTTTATACAAAAACAATTTACCTCAATCTATTATTTTATCAGGAGGAGAAATTGAACTTTTATCAGACATAGCAACCTCATTTTCTGAATTAATAGTTAAAAATAATACTGATCAAACATTTGAAGATTTTCTTAATACTTGCTCAGATGTTAACCATAACATTTCACCATTTGTATATATGATTACAAAAATTTATTTAGAAGATAAAAAAAGATTTAAAAATCAAATTTATAGGGATGATATATCAAATGTTCATTCATTTTTTCAGACTAAAGACGATATTGGTCAAAAGAGAGTATGTATTATTAAAACATTAGACGATCTTTCGATAGAAGCCAGTAATTCCCTGCTCAAATTAATAGAAGAGCCAAATAAAAATTCTCATTTCATAATCATAAATTATAATAAAGCTAAAGTTTTACAAACTATCAAATCAAGATCATATTTTTTAAATTTTAATAAATTAAATGAGGAAGCATTCTTTAAAAATTTAAACAGTGACATTTCCATTAATAGAGATCTTCTAAATCTAACAAATGGATCTTTGAGTCTTTCAAGAAAATTTATAAATTATGATTTACATGAAATTCAAGATCATTTTAAAGAATTAATAAATGATCGTAAGTTAATCAAATCGAATACAGCAACACATTATTCTAATTTTATTTCGAAAAAATTTAATAAAGATGACGATATTTCTATATTTTTTGATTATATCTATCTTATTACGTCTTACGAAGTAAAGTCTATGGCCAGAGAGGGAAAAGAAACAGACGTTCTTAATTTGCTTAAAATCTCAGAAATTGTTAAAACTTATCGAAATTATTTTAAAAGATTAAATCTAGATTATACCACTCTTATAGTTTCTCTTTTTTATAAAATGAAAAATGTCTAATAAATACTATATAACCACACCAATTTATTATGTAAATGACAAGCCTCATATAGGCCACGCATATACTTCAGTAGCTACAGATTTTATTGCAAGATTTATGAGCCTTAGAGGGTATGATGTTAGATTTCAAACTGGAACAGACGAACATGGATTGAAAATACAAAAAGCAGCCGATGCAAAAAAAATAAACCCTCTAGAACTTTGTGATCAAAACTCACAAATCTTTAAAGATCTAACTGTCTCATTAAATTTATCAAATGATGATTTTATAAGGACCACTGAAGAACGACATATTGAAGGTGCCTCATATTTATGGAAACGACTTTATGAAAGAGATCAGATTTATTTAGGGGAGTATACTGGATGGTACTCAATAAATGACGAAACATTTTATAATGAAAAAGATTTAGTAAAACAGAATGATGGTTCATTTAAAACTATAACCGGCGGCCCTGTCGAATGGATTACAGAAAAATCTTATTTTTTCAAGCTTTCAGAATGGTCTGATAAATTATTAAACATATATAAAAATAATCCAAATTTCATTAGCCCAACTTCAAAAAGAAATGAAGTTATTAAATTTGTCGAGTCTGGTTTAAATGATTTATCTGTATCAAGAACATCTTTTGAGTGGGGAATCAAAACACCAACTGATGATAATCATATAATGTACGTATGGTTAGATGCATTAACTTGCTATGCAAACGGGGTTAATTACTTAAATGACAATGATAACGAATTGAAGGAATATTGGAAAAATGTAGTACATATAGTTGGTAAAGATATTTTAAGACATCATGCTGTTTACTGGCCAGCATTTTTATTGGCAGCAGATTTAGAACTACCAAGAAAAATATTTGCACATGGGTGGTGGACAAATGAAGGTAAGAAAATTTCTAAATCTTTAGGCAATGTTATTGATCCAATTGAGATTATTAACAATTATGGCCTTGATCAGTTCAGATACTTTTTACTTAGAGAAGTTCCATTTGGCAATGATGGAGATTTTTCAAAAAATGCTATGATAAATAGAATTAATAGCGATTTAGTAAATGATCTAGGAAATTTATGTCAAAGATCACTTACAATGATTGAAAAAAAACTAAATTCAATAATACCTCCAGTGAATAATAAAAGTAAAAATGGAGATAAGTTGGTTAAAATGTATTACGAAACAGTTGAGGAATCTTCAACACTTGTAGAAGAATACAAATTACACGATTATATTAAGTTGGTATGGCTATACATTAATGAAGTAAATAAATTTTTCAATGACAGTAAGCCCTGGGAATTATCTGAGAGTAATCCAAAATTATTTTCCGATATTCTTGGTTTAACAAGTGATAGTATTAAAAAAATAGCTTTTTTAATAAATCCAATTATGCCAGAAACATCATTAAAAATATTTAATATGCTTGCCTTAAAACTTGATAATATAAGTTTCGAAATGGAAAAATCTATTTCAATCAGTGGAAATAAATTAAATCAAGTAAATCATTTATTCTCGAGAGTGCAGAATGATAATTGATAGTCACTGTCATCTACTGAATAAAAATAATGAAAAATCATTAGATGAAATAATTTTAAATGCTAAAAAAAATGGAGTTGAAAAATTTTTAAATATTTCAACACGTGAAGATGAATTCAGACCTATTTTAAATATATCTAATAATAACAAAAATATTTTCTCCACTCTTGGTATTCATCCTCATGAAGCAGATAACATGACAAGTGAAATAAAAAACACAATAACAAAACTATCGTCAAATAAAAAAGTTATTGGAATAGGGGAAACTGGATTAGATTTTTATTATGAAAATTCCAATAAAGAAAATCAAATAAAAAGTTTTATTATGCACATTGAAATTTCTCAAAAATTAGGTCTACCTCTAGTTATTCATATGAGAAATGCTGAAAGTGAAACATTCGATATAATTAAAACATATTATAAAAAAAAGGAATTTTCCGGTGTCATACATTGTTTTACAGGGTCCACAGAATTCATGCAAAACCTTCTGCCATATAATTTTTTCTTTTCTATTAGTGGCATTGTTACATTTAAGAACTCTACTGAACTCAGAGAAACGGTTAAAATGATACCTATTAACAAAATATTAGTTGAAACAGACTCACCTTATCTCGCACCCGTTCCTGTAAGGGGCAAGGCAAATGAACCAGCATATATTATTCATACTGTTGAATATGTATCAAAAATGTTTAATCTTGAGTACAGTGATTTTTCAGTAATTACTAGTAACAATTTTTTTAATCTATTTAAAAGAGCTTCATAAGTCATGAAAATTAATATACCTGCATCAATTGGTGAGCTTTTTGATAAAATAACAATACTCGAAATTAAAAAATCAAAGATAAAAGACGATAATAAATTAATATTTATTAATAAAGAGCTTAATCTTCTTAAAAAGGTAGTGAGATCAAAAAAAATAAATACTAGAAGTTTAGGACCATTAATAAAAAAATTGAAAAATGTTAACCTAAAACTCTGGAACGTAGAAGACAAACTGAGAAAATTTGAGAAGAATAAACAATTTAAACAAGATTTTATAAATTATGCACGTAAGGTTTATTACACCAATGATAAAAGATCAATTTTAAAAAATGAAATAAATTTAAAAACAAATTCAATTATTAGTGAAGTTAAATCATATGAAAAATATTAAATATAATTTAGCAAGTGACTCGTGGGATGGCGAAGAAATATCTGCAATTAATGATGTTATAAAATCCAATCGCTTTACAATGGGACCAAAAGTAAAAAAATTTGAAGATGAATTTGCTTCACATTTTAATTCAGATTATGCAATCATGGTGAATTCTGGCTCATCAGCTAACCTTCTTATGATCGCATCTTTATTTTATTCAAAAGAATACGATCTAAAGGAAGGCGATGAAGTAATTGTACCGGCAGTAAGCTGGAGTACAACATATTATCCAGTACACCAATATGGTCTTAAACTCATATTTGTAGATGTTGACCGTAATACTCTAAATATTAGTTCAGAAGAAATAAAAAAAGCTATTAGTCCAAAAACAAAGGTTATTTTTGCTGTAAATTTATTGGGTAATCCCTGCGAATTTGATGAAATAATTAGAATTTGCAAAAAAAATAATATCATACTGATAGAAGACAATTGTGAAAGTCTAGGGGCAACTTACAAAGATAAGTATACAGGAACTTGTGGTATAATGGGTTCTTTTAGCTTCTTTTTTTCCCACCATTTACAGACTATGGAAGGAGGAATGATACTTACTAACGATAAAAATTTGTACGAGCTTTGTGTATCGCTAAGAGCACATGGATGGATTAGGGATTTGCCTGATGATAATAGTATAGAAAAGAAAACAGGAAACTCATTCCATGACTCATTTAACTTTGTCACACCCGGCTATGGTATTAGACCATTGGAAATGAGTGGAGCAATTGGCTCTGTTCAATTGCAAAAATTACCGATCTTCATTAGTAATAGAAAGAAAAATGCAACTATATTTAAATCATTATTTGAAAATGAGCCAAATATCTCTATTCAGCAAGAAACAGAAGTGTCTTCATGGTTTGGATTTTCTCTTTTATTAACAAATAAATTATCAAGTTTCAGAGATAATTTGATAAATATTTTAATGGAAAATAAAATTGAGTGCAGACCTATAGTTGCTGGAAATTTTACAAAAAATCCTGTTATAAAATTTATGGATTATGATATTTGCGGAGAATTATCAGCATCGGATGAAATTGATAAAAATGGTTTTTTTGTTGGTAACGACTTTAGAGATTTAAAGAATGAAATCCACTATTTACACGAACTAATTAAAGAATTTGAAAATAGTGTTTAATTAGATAGGAAGCAAAAATGAAAAATGCCTTAATTACAGGAATAACCGGTCAAGATGGTGCATATTTAGCAAAATTACTTATTGAGAAGGGATACAAAGTTTATGGTACTGTACGCAGAAGCACTTCTGAGAAGTTTGTTAATTTAAAATACCTAAATATTTACGACAAAATTAAGTTTTATGATTTTGATTTATTAGAACTGAGCAATATACAAAATGTTATTAAAGATACAAAACCACATGAAATATATCATTTAGCTGCTCAAAGCTTTGTTCCAACATCATTTCAAGTACCAATAGTTACCACTGATATTAATTCGTTAGGAACATTACGAATTTTAGACTCAATTAACTCTATAAATAAAAAGATAAAGTTTTACCAAGCTTCTACATCTGAAATGTTTGGAAAAGTACAGCAGATACCACAAACTGAAAAAACACCATTTTACCCAAGAAGTCCATATGGAGTGTCAAAAGTATTTTCGCATTGGATTACAGTAAACTATAGAGAATCCTATAATATACATGCATCTTCTGGTATTTTATTCAATCATGAGTCACCTTTAAGAGGAGGTGAGTTCGTAACAAAAAAAATTACGTCATCACTAACAAGAATTAAGCATGGTTCAAAAGAAATTCTAAAAGTCGGTAATATTAACGCTAAAAGAGATTGGGGATATGCGGGAGATTATGTTTATGCAATGTGGTTAATGCTTCAGCAAAAAAACCCAGATGATTATGTAATTGCTACTGGGAAAACACACAGTGTAAGAGAATTTATAAATTTGACATTAAAATATTTAAACTTCGAATATAAGTGGGTAGGACAGGGCATGAATGAAAGAGCAATTAACAAAAAAAACAGTAAGACGATTATAAAGATTGATAAAGAATTTTTTAGACCAGCTGAAGTTGACTTATTAATTGGAAACCCAGGTAAAGCAAAACGTAAACTTAAATGGAAACCAAATACCAGTTTAAAAAAGCTAGTTAAGCTGATGGTTGATTATGACGTGAGTCAAATAAAAAATACACACTAAATGTTAGGAAATAGTAAATCTGTTTTATTTATAGATAACTCAGACTCTGATTTTACAGGTAATGATCTCAATAGTACTAAAGTAAGAGGTACAGAGAGTTCACTTATTTTACTAGCGGAGAGTTTTGTAAAAAAAAATATCAACGTTAAGGTATTAACTGAAGTTAAACAAGACGTAGTTTGTAACGGAGTTGTCTATAGCAATAAACATTCTAGTCAAGACAATTACTATGACTTATGTATAGCAATTTCTAATGCAAATCTATTTAGAAACATATCTTCAAAAAAAAAAGTGGTTTGGTCTAACTCATTACAACCATTTGAAAAATTTTTAAGAAAAAAACAATTACTTCCGTTTTTAAAATATAAACCTGAAGTTGTGACAATGTGTAATTACCAGTATCGTAACAGGAGTTATCTTACATCTATGTTTGGAAAACATATGATAACTTTGTCAGTGGATCCAAGATTTTACACAGAACCAGTAGATCTTAAAAAAATTCCAGAGCCATATGCGCTAAATAATGTGAGGTCTTTAAGGAATTTAGATTGGCTTATAGATATATGGTTGAATAAATTTCAGAATAAAGAAAAGAAGGCAAAACTTTTTATAAACCCAAATTTAATTTCATATACAGAAGAACTGCGTAATTCTAATATATTTGAGAGAAAACTTGGTTCCAGAGAAGATCTAATTAATGAACTAAGAAATACAAGAGTATTTGCGTACACTGGTCACAAATCTGATATTTGGGTTTTAACAGTAGAAGAGGCAGTTCAAATGTGTGTACCAGTTGTTACGTATGGCATTGGTTCTGTTGAAGACAGAGTAATCCATAATGAAACTGGATTTATAGCTAAAAATGATAAGGAATTTGCTCATTACTTAGAAAAACTTTTATTTAATAATGATTTTTATAACGCCATAAAACAAAAAATGTTTAAAAGAAGAGGCTTTAAAAATTGGGACAATATTGCTGATATATGGATAAAAAAATTCTTATATTAAAAAATGACAGAGTAGGCGATTTTTTTCACTCACTTAGAAATATTGAACATCTTAGGAACCACTTTTCTGAACACGTCACTGATATATACCTATCTGAAATAAATATAAAATTCGCAAGTGTCTTACCTCAGTCAAAATTAAATATAATTCAAGTCAATTATAATCTTTCCAATATAGAAAAATTTAATTTATTTCGTAAGTTATTTAGAAATAAATACGAGTATGTATTCATACTTTCTCCTAAAAATTTCTACTTTTTTTTGCCTATTGTATTTAGAAATACAAAATTTCTTGGGATTTGCGTCGATAATGAAAAGAGGAAAAGACCATGTAATTTTTTAAGGAAATATCTATTTAAATATGAGGTCAATAATAGATCTAAAAATGTCAGAAAAAACCCTATTTATGATTTGGAGAAAAAGCTTCTAGAGAATGTCATTAAACCAACAAAATATAAAATTCCATATAATGAAATAAAGTACGACGTAAACGGAAAACCAATCGATGCTTTATTTCATTACAAATCAGATATTTTCGGAGATATAGACAAAAATATACATCAATTTGATAAATTATTTTTACAATTAACAAATCAATTTAATATAAAAATAAGAGTAAGCACGGATCTTGAATTTAAAATAACGGAAGATAAATATAAGGAAATTTTTGAAAATAATAAAAATATTCAGTTTTTAGGACCTATAAACGCTGATGATTTAATGAAAGAAGTGGGGTGTTCAGATCTTGTTATTAGTCCGCATGGGGCGATAACATGTATTGGAGCTTATTATAATAAAAACATAATTGATATATTCGACAGAACTATAACTAAAAACGCTTATTTTGAATTTAGACCTTATACAAGAGGAAAATATCAGTTCATATTTAAGTCTTTAGATATAAGAAAAACTTTTTTAAAATTATCCTATAAAATCAGTAATTTATTTTAATTATATAATATATTACCTTATATATTAAATATTTTTATTTAAGTATTGTTTTAACTACATATAATATTATTTTACATAATATATATTATACGAATTAAAATATATTACTAATCTCTAATATATTTATAACTCATAAGAAGTATACCCTTGCTTATTCATTAAAAAAACAAGGAGAAAAAATATGAGTCCTGAAGAATTTCAAATATGGTCTATTTTTAATTCATTTAGAATTGGAAGTGCTTTAGCTTTCGTTGCATCAGCAATATTCATATGGCTGGGTTTTAGAATAGCTGTAGGTACTCGTGTACCAGCATCAGGTGAAGAACCTACTATGTTTGGCAAAATAATATCTTCTATTTTTTGTGGTATTATAGTACTTGGTACGTGGATACAGTTTACAGAGGCTGTTGGTAATTATATTGCTTCAGCATTTGCATTCGAACAGTTAAAAGAAGCTGGAACAGAAATATCGCCAGTTGCTGAAGGTTGGATAAATTATGTTGGTACAACCGAAGCTACATTCACGCCTACACCTTTAGGTATGGTGTTCTTAGTTATTGTAGCAATTATGTATGCGGCAATAATTTGGTATCCAAAGCAAAAATAATTTATTAATATAAATAATACTTTAGCATTCAATTAGTCTGCTAAAGTATTATTTAAAATATTGATGAATTGGCCAACCATAATCACTCTCAGGTTTATTTCTAAATGCAATTTCAAGAAAATAATTGGTTACAATTTTTTCATTATAGAATTTATGACCCCTCTCCCATCCATTTTTAGCAATTCTTCTAGTTTCATTTTGATTAGAAATATAATAAGAAATCTTTTTACCAAAATCATCTAAATCATCAGTTTCAAAAAAAATAACCTCATCATTTGTAAATAGATCTTCTAATTGTGAATTTTTATCAACAAATACACATGATCCATTTCCGAGATATTGAGATATCCTATCTGAGCTATAATATTTAAGATGAGGCTTTCTACTAAGGTTTAAACTTAATGGTGATTTGCTAATTTCTCTCTCAAATTGAGCTCCCCATATGGGTTGAATATTGTCATAACCAAAAAAATTTGTTTTTATTTTAGGATATTCTTTTTTAATAAAATCAAGATAGACCTCTCTATCATAATCTGATTTGTTTGTTCTAATTATGCCAGACCCAACTCCATAACTAAGAGCATAAAATATGTCGTATTCAAATGAATTATTTTCAAAAATCCTTAATTGCTCAATTGATGAATCAAATATATTAGGGAAAAATGAAATTGAATTATTATCATTTAAGCATGATTTAATTGACTCATCTGCATTAGTAATAAAAAAAGCATCAATTAGATCCGTTCTTTTTGTA